>JBFRWL010000072.1:0-7993 GCA_051439565.1 Prochloraceae cyanobacterium | reverse complement strand
TACTACCGAGAGTACCTTGAAGCAAGTTCTGCCAGTTCATCAACTCTGGGCTGCCCAGAAGCCTACGCTGTACCTTTAGGTCAGCGTGGGTACATCACCAAACCCTAAATAAACATAAGGTGAAAACGTTGCTGTTCGTGTCAAAAAATGTATAATTAAAATTTTGAGCCTTAACTAAAGGTCTAGACTAAAAGTAGCAATCACTATTGCCGAGTCTTTAGGCTAGGAGTAAAAACAAAACCTTAATACAGACAAAATATTGCTTTCGTATACAATACACTAGTTTTATGGAGCAAGAAAAATGGGGATCGCCACAGTTAACCCAGCAACAGGAGAAACGCTGAAAACATTTGAGGCGCTAACTAATGAGGAAATAGAAGCAAAATTAGCACTAGCCGCGTCGAGTTTTCAGCAATACCGCCAAAGTTTAATGGAACAGAGAAGCGAATGGTTGCTGAGGGCGGCAGATATTTTAGAAGAGGAGCAGGTCAAGTTTGGCAAGCTGATGACTACAGAAATGGGCAAGCCGATTAAAAGCGCGATCGCCGAAGCCAAAAAGTGCGCTTTGGTTTGCCGTTACTATGCCGAAAACGCTGCTAAATTTCTCGCCGATGTACCAGCCTCTACCGATGCAACTTCAAGCTTTATCCGCTATCAACCCCTGGGAGCTATTCTCGCAGTAATGCCCTGGAACTTCCCCTTCTGGCAAGTATTCCGCTTTGCAGCACCTGCATTAATGGCAGGAAATGTAGGCTTACTCAAACACGCCTCTAATGTACCTCAATGCGCTTTAGCCATAGAAGAAATTTTCCACCAAGCAGGATTTCCAGAAGGAGTATTTCAGACTTTACTCATTGGCGCAGATAAAGTGGAAGCTATTATTAAAGACGATCGCGTCAAAGCAGCAACCCTCACCGGAAGCGAACCTGCTGGTGCCAGCCTAGCGTCGGCGGCGGGCAAACAACTTAAAAAAACTGTTTTAGAATTGGGCGGTAGCGATCCATTTATTGTTTTAGAAAGTGCTAAGCTAGAAGACGCTGTTGCCACAGCAGTGACGGCAAGAATGCTCAATAACGGTCAATCTTGTATCGCTGCCAAGCGGTTTATTCTAGTCGGTGCTATTGCCGATCGCTTCGAGGAACAGCTAGTCGAGAAATTTCAAAACTTAAAAGTCGGCGATCCGATGGATGAAAATACCAATATTGGACCCTTAGCAAATCCAGCTATTTTGGCAGACATAGATCGGCAAGTACGAGAAACCGTATCTATGGGAGCAAAAGTACTAGTTGGCGGCAAACCTGTAGCTGAGCTTCCTGGCAACTTCTATTCTCCTACTATTCTCAGCAACATTCCTGCTGGTTCTCCAGGAGAAAAAGAAGAATTTTTTGGTCCAGTTGCACTCCTATTTCGGGTAGCTAATATCGATGAAGCGATCGCTCTAGCCAATGATACTTGCTTTGGATTGGGGGCTAGTGGTTGGACAAACGACGAAGGAGAACGCGATCGGCTCATTAACGAAATAGAAGCTGGTGCCGTATTTATTAATGGTCTAGTCAAATCCGATCCCCGCCTGCCCTTTGGGGGAATTAAGCGCTCTGGATACGGACGAGAATTAGGTATCCAAGGGATTCACGAGTTTGTCAATATCAAAACCGTTTGGGTTAAATAGAAGTAGAAGCAAGAATAATCAGTCAGTAGATAAAAAAATCCTAGTGACTCAATTTAAACTACGGTCTACTATCATACTCCCGAAGGGTCTATTCATAAGCGGGTAGATCTTTCGGGAGTAAAAATCTATGCACTAACAACTAGCAATAAAATAGTCTGGGGAGAATAATCATGGGGGAATTAAATACAGCGGAACTACTGGTTCAATGCTTAGAAAATGAGGGAGTTGAATACGTTTTTGGACTTCCGGGGGAAGAAAATCTGCACATCTTACAAGCACTCAAGCATTCTTCCATTAAATTTATTACCACCCGCCACGAACAGGGTGCAGCTTTTATGGCAGATGTCTACGGACGTTTGACAGGTAAAGCTGGTGTTTGTCTTTCTACCCTGGGTCCTGGGGCAACTAATTTGATGACCGGAGTTGCCGATGCTAATCTCGATGGGGCTCCACTGGTAGCAATTACCGGGCAAGTAGGAACAGACCAGATGCACATCGAATCGCACCAATATCTGGATTTAGTAGCAATGTTTGCTCCGGTAACTAAATGGAATACCCAGATTGTTCGACCTAGTAATACTCCAGAAATTATTCGCAAAGCTTTCAAGATTGCTCAAAGTGAAAAACCAGGTGCAGTTCACATCGACTTGCCAGAGAATATTGCCGCTATGCCAGTCACAGGTCAAATTCTCAACAAAGATACGAGAGAAAGAACCTATAGTTCCTGGCGCAGTATTAACTCAGTCGCTGCAGCTATCTCCAAGGCAAAAAACCCCCTGATTCTAGCAGGTAATGGAGCAATTCGCGCTGGAGCAAGTGACGCCTTAACCAACTTTGCTACCAATCTTAATATTCCCGTCGCCAATACCTTTATGGGGAAAGGAGCAATTCCTTATACTCATCCGCTTGCTCTCTGGACTGTGGGACTTCAACAAAGGGATATTATTAGCTGTGCTTTTGAACAAACCGATCTAGTAATTGCCGTCGGTTATGACTTGATTGAATATTCTCCGAAAAAGTGGAATCCTCAAGGCAAAATTCCCATTATTCACATCGGGGAAACAGCAGCAGAAATAGATAGCAGTTATATTCCTCTAGTGGAAGTAGTCGGGGATATTTCCGACTCCCTTTCTGAAATCATCAAGCGGGCCGATCGAAACAGCCAACCCAAGTCAGAAATAGCTAAATTGCGCTCCCAAATCCGCAAAGATTACGAACGCTACACTAATGACGATAGTTTTCCCATTAAGCCGCAAAAACTAATTTACGATCTCAGGCAGGTAATGGGTCCAGAAGATATTGTCATATCTGATGTGGGTGCTCATAAAATGTGGATGGCACGCCACTATCATTGCGATAGTCCCAATACTTGTATTATTTCTAATGGTTTTGCCGCCATGGGAATTGCTATTCCTGGCGCACTAGCAGCTAAGTTAGTTCATCCCGATAAAAAAGTGGTGGCTGTCACTGGCGATGGCGGCTTTATGATGAACTGTCAGGAATTAGAAACCGCACTGCGGGTAGGAAATCCCTTTGTCACTCTGATTTTTAACGACGACGGTTATGGCTTGATTGAGTGGAAGCAAATTAATCAGTTTGGTGAATCTGCTTTTGTTAAATTTGGCAACCCCGATTTTGTTAAGTTTGCTGAAAGTATGGGATTAAAAGGCTATCGAGTTAAATCTGCTGCCGATCTGATTCCGATTCTGAAAACTGCTATCGCAGATGAGGTTCCTTCCGTAATTGACTGTCCGGTAGATTATGGTGAAAATCTCCGCCTCTCGCAAAAATCTGGAGACCTGACTTGTAAGGTTACCTTCTAGCTTCTGCTAGGGAGATATATATATGCCCTCATCTTCAAGGTAAGGAGGTGAGGGGGAGCATGGGAAGACAAAAGAGACAAGAATGAGTTTAACTTGCTTTCAACTACGAAAAAATCATAGACGAGCTTGGCAAAAAGCTACAGTGCATCCTTTTCTGGAACAGTGTCAATCTGGAAAGATTCAGCCTCAACAATTTAATACGTGGCTGGTTCAAGATTATCTGTTTGTAGTTGAGTTTACTCGCTTGCTTGGCAGAATTTTAAGTAATGCTCCCCTGGCTCATATTGACGTGATTTTAGCAGGCTTAAGCGCTCTTAAAGATGAATTAAATTGGTTTCGAGAGCAAGCAACTTCACGACAGCTTAATTTAGAAACCTCCAAAAAAAAGGCAAATCAAGAATACTGTGAATACATGGCTCAAATTGCTTCAATGTCCTATCCAGTACAAGCGATCGCTTTATGGGCAATTGAACTAGCTTATAATCAAGCCTGGCAATTCCCAGAAACCATGTCAGAAACTTACAGAGAATTTGCGGCGCGTTGGGGAAATCCAGAATTTACTAAATACGTCAAACTTTTAGAAAAACAGGCTGATGAAGCTTTAAAAAGTGCTTTCTTAACTTGTCAACAACAAGCAGAATCTTCTTTCTTAAAAATTGCTAATTTAGAACATAATTTTTGGCAAATGGCTTTTGATGGTTAAGAAGAATAGTTAACTACTTTCTGTGAGATTTATTGATGGATTGTGATTAACAAAAAATGAAACGCTCAACTATTAATCGATCGATTGCCGAAGCTATAGAACTATTCGATAAACATAGCTTTAAATTGCCCCCATTCGCTTTTTGGACTCCAGAAAACTGGTCAAAAAAAGGTCACGAAGCCGATGAAATTCGCAATAATGCCTTGGGATGGGACGTTACCGACTTTGGCAAAGACGATTTCACTAGCTGCGGTCTTTTGCTGTTCACTATACGCAATGGCAACTACCAGCAGCCAGAACGCTATCCTAAAGGATATGCTGAAAAAGTCATGGTGGTCAAGGAAAAGCAAATAACGCCCATGCACTTCCACTGGAAGAAAAGAGAAGATATCATCAATCGCGGTGGAGGAGATTTGGTCGTACAAGTCTATAAATCCAAACCCGACGAGCTCATTTCAGAGGAAACTTTTTCTGTCTCGATCGATGGTGTACGCAAGGATTGTTCTGCTGGTGAAAAGATAGTGCTTAAACCTGGCGAGAGTATTTGCCTAGAACCTTATATTTATCACACATTTTATGGCTCTCCTGGTAAAGGTGCAGTCATCGTCGGAGAGGTTTCAGCAGTAAATGACGATATTAATGATAATCGCTTCCTCGAACCACTAGGACGTTTTCCCGCGATCGAAGAAGATGAAGCTCCTTTGTATCTGCTGTGCAACGAATATCCCCTCAATATTAAATAGCTATTCATTACCCATAAGTCTCAGAAGTCTTGCAGGGTGGGGAGTGTGGTAAGTGTGGGGATTGGAGTTTAGATAGTAGATTTTTTGTAATACCAATTTCAAAAAATACCGCTACACATCAATTATCTAAATCTGTTGCCTGTTCCCTGTTCCCTTTGCTCACCGAAGTGTAACAATCTTAAACGAAATTGGTATAAATAAGTGAACCGTCGTTTTTTCAGACTAGCTTTATTCAATATTCTTTCTAACCTGATGGTTCCTTTAGCTAGTTTAGTTGACACGGCGTTTCTGGGCCATCTAGCAGAAATTCGTCATCTAGCTGGAGTAGCTTTAGCTACAGTCTTGTTTAACTACATCTACTGGAGTTTCGGTTTCTTACGCATGGGGACAACAGGCACTACTGCTTTTGCTGCCGGACGTAGGGATAAGGATACAGTAATACTGACGCTTTTACGCAATAGTTTAATCGCACTGAGTATCGGGATTGTTATTCTCCTAGTACAGCAGCCTTTACAAAAGATCGGCTTTGCCATTCTTGCTGCAGCACCAGAAGTTAAGCAGGCTGGTTTTGATTACTATAACGCCTTAATTTGGGGAGCGCCTGCTACTTTAGTCAATTTTGTCTTGATAGGTTGGTTTCTAGGGCAGGAACAGGGTGCTGTTGTTTTGCTGCTCTCAGCTATTAGCAATTTAACTAATATTTTCCTCGATTACTCTTTCATTGTCAGTTGGGGATTAGGAAGTAGCGGAGCGGGAAGTGCAACAGCCATCAGCCAATATCTGACTATGTTAGCTAGTCTGATCTTAGTTATTCAAGCATTTCCCCTCAAAAAATTCCCAGCTCTCACAAGAAAAATTTTTGACAAACAAGCTCTTTTAAGTACTTTTGTCCTCAATAGAGATATTTTGATACGTACTTTAGCCTTAATTTCTACCTTTGCTGTCTTTACTAACCTGAGTTCCACTCTAGGAACAGCTTTTCTAGCCGCTAATACTTTGCTGTTACAAGTAGTATCTCTAGCAGCTTATTTTATTGATGGTTTAGCCTTTGCCACTGAAAGTATTGCAGGTAAAAGTCTCGGACAGGGAGCTTTCGAGCAGCTTTTACCCTTACTCAAGCTGTCTGGGACAATAAGCTTGGTTTTAGGAGTGCTGGGAGCTATCGTTTTTTCTCTGATTCCGGATTTTTGGTTTGGTTTGTTAACTAATCATGCGGATGTCATTGCTCAAATTAAACACTACGTTTTTTGGCTGTTTCCCGTGCTCGGATTTGGTTCGATCGCCTATATGCTGGACGGATACTTTTTGGGATTAACAGAGGGAATGATTCTGCGACAGTCAACTTTGATCGCAGCAATAATTGGATTTGCGCCTTTAGCAGTAGCGGCAAAGCATTTTCAAAGCAATCATCTCTTATGGCTAGCCCTATCTTTGTTTATGGCTGCTAGGGTGTTGACTTTGGGAACTCAAGTGCCCAAGACCTTGAAAAAATTAGCTTATCCAGTGAGAAACCCCACATCTTTACCACCCGGGACTTAACTCTTTTTTCCCCGCAACTTGATATTCTTTTAACCCTAACCAACATGAGAGCTTCACGATAGAAAACTTCTACCCAATTTTTTTCTTAATAAGTGTCAAGAATAGCTATTAAAGCTAATGAGAAAAATCCTGACTCAATCTTCTATTTGGTTCAAATTTTGCTCCTCGACCTCTTTGGTAATTGCTTGTAGTAAGTTATGCAGCAAGACCGTATGATAACCAGCAATAGTTGCTAGTAAAAATTCTTCAAATATTGCTTCTTTGGGGGTTTTATCGTAGGTTTTGATGACATAATGCTCGCAAACCAGAAAAAATAAGACCGAACTTCTTTACACTTCTCATAATCTTTCACAAAAAGATGAAATCACATAAAAATACCAGTGAAATGAGGAGTTAGCTGTTATTGGATTAATTTAGCAAGACCCATACCATACCCTTAGATAGTTCGATAATACTACAGGAAGAACTCGCGGAAAGGAGGTTGTAACCAGATTGTCACTGCAATTTGATAAAAATAATTAAAGTCTGTCTCTAAAGCCCAAAAAACATAGCTTAAGGATAGAAGTTTACTACTTGATTGAAGAAAGTTATCTGTAGGAAAGTTGAGTCTGGTGCTAGAGAAAATTACTCGTACCAGATTTTTTTTTGCTAATTCTTTTTTCTTTAACAAAAATGTCATTTAAAGATCCCGGAACTGTAACTGGTATTAGCGGAACAGTAGACGATTCTGACATTGTTAAATTTACAGCTACAAGTCTAGGGGTAGGGGTAAATACTGCGGGTACATTTGAAATGTATCTTGATGGTAGTGATGTAAGATTGAATGGCAACGCACAAGATATTGATGCTATCACCAAACTTAGTGATGGTAGTCTGTTAATTTCTACAATTGGTTCTGGGACGGTACCTGGCATTAATGGCAAAGATGAAGATTTGCTTTGCTTCGTTCCTACTAGGACGGGAAATGATACCCGTGGCGCTTGGGCTAAGTATTTTGACGGTAGCGATGTAGGTTTGGGAACTACTAATACAGAAGATATGGATCGTAATTTATTCTTTGATGGTAGTGCCTCTGGCTTAGCTCCTAAAGATATTAAAGCGATCGATTTCACAGGTCCAATGAATCTTCATTGAGGTTACAAATATTTAACAACTCTAGTAACTTCTATTCACGGGAATCGCTATAAATGAGAAAACAAGAGTTCTTGCTATCTGATGGAGAATAAGTACCTTGGTCAACTTCTCGACACGAGCACAACCTCCTCTAGAATTTATTCCACCGTCTTTTAATCCTCTAGTTCTGCGCTTTTGTCAAATGCTTCTACCACTAGGGTTAAAATTCGGAACCAATATTAAAGAGATTGAAGCAAAAGAGGTTGAAACTTTAGCTGAGCTTTTCTCTCAGTTTCAGGCGGGTAAAATTCGCTTGATGATGGCTTTCCGCCATCCCAGCACCGATGATCCTCTTTGTATGGCTCATTTGCTCTGGCGATCGGTGTCAAAGACAGCTCGACAA
>JBFRWL010000071.1:0-5172 GCA_051439565.1 Prochloraceae cyanobacterium | reverse complement strand
ATCTTTGAGTTCCCCCTCTCTCTCCCACACTCCTCTCTCAACCATTTGACCTGCTATTTTATTATTTAAAATGATTGTTCTGTGGAACCAAGTTCCCAGAAAAAATCGGAGAATGGGTGAGGAGCTAGAGAGGGGGCTGAAGCGAAGAGAAAATGTAGCTACTTAAAAGCCCCAGTCGTGCGATAAGCTTGAGTTATTGCGACCGAATCAATCAAAGCGAGGATGGAGATTTCCATGCGGGTTTTACTTTTATATCCCCTCTTTCCTAAAAGTTTCTGGTCATTTGAGAAAGCCTTGGCTCTAGTAGGGAAGAAAGCACTGTTACCGCCCTTGGGCTTAATAACCGTGGCCGCCATTTTGCCTCAAGAATGGGAGTTCAAGCTAGTCGATCGCAATGTCCGCGAAGTTACAGAGCCAGAGTGGGATTGGGCTGAGTTAGTCCTTCTCTCTAGCATGATCGTACAGAAAGAAGATTTACTCGCTCAAATTCAAGAAGCCAAGGGGCGGGGGAAACGAGTGGCAGTGGGGGGTCCCTACCCCACTGCTCTTCCCGATGAAGTCAAAAGTGTGGGAGCCGACTATTTGGTTTTAGATGAAGGAGAAATTACTCTACCCATGTTGGTTAGTGCGATTAAGCGCGGTGACTCCCACGGCACCTTCCGAACCACCGACAAGCCTGCCGTCACCGAAACCCCCATCCCTCGCTACGATTTACTCGAGTTCGAGGCCTACGGTGATATGTCGATTCAGTTTTCGCGAGGATGTCCCTTTCAGTGCGAGTTCTGCGATATCATCGTTCTCTATGGTCGCCAGCCGCGAACCAAAACGCCAGCACAACTCCTGGCTGAACTAGAGCGCCTCTATGAACTAGGTTGGCGGGGGACCGTGTTCATGGTAGATGACAACTTCATTGGCAATAAGCGTAACGTCAAGCTACTACTCAAGGAGTTGAAAGTCTGGATGGCGCAGAAAAACTATCCCTTCAACTTTGTCACCGAAGCCTCCGTGAATTTAGCACAAGACCCAGAATTAATGGAACTAATGGTCGAGTGTAATTTCCGGCGGGTATTTCTGGGCATTGAGACACCGGATGAAAAGAGCTTAACCCTGACCAAGAAGTTCCAAAACACCCGCGATTCTCTGAGGGATTCAGTAGAAGCGATTACACGAGCCGGGCTGCTGGTCATGGCAGGCTTTATTATGGGCTTTGATGGAGAAAAACCAGGTGCTGGTGCTCGCATTGTCGAGTTTGTCGAACAGACGGACATTCCCCTGGCTATGTTCAGTATGTTGCAGGCCCTCCCCAATACGGCTCTCTGGCATCGCCTCGAGAAAGAGGGACGACTACTTAACCAAGGAGCTGATATTAACCAGAGTACTTTAATGAATTTTGTGCCAACTCGTCCCCTAGAAGATATTGCCCATGAATATATCGATGCATTTTGGCAACTTTACGACCCAGGGCGATATCTAGAGCGCACCGGCCGTCACTTTCTGAAGCTGGGAGCATCCAGGCATTCTGGAGCGCTTCAGCTCAGTAGGAAAAAGCTGCGGGCGTTACTGATTCTTTTGTGGCGACAAGGCATTGTTAGTCAAACACGCGGGAAATTCTGGAGTAACCTGTGGCAAATTATCCGGCACGAGCCTAGTTTGGTAGGTACCTATTTTACTTTTTGTGCCTACATCGAACATTTCGTTGAGTACCGTCAGATTGTCCGGGCTCAGATTAGTAGCCAGTTGGCCGCCTATCTGGCAACTAATCCCTCTGTTGTCACTCAAGGAGAGCGAAATAGCCAGAAATCTGAGCGGATACCATTATAGAAGTCATTGACATTCTCCTTGCTAAAACACCGCTTCGCTAGGAGATTCTTAAGACATAAGAATATTATCTCTGCGCTTATTTTTAGCATTTTGTGAGAGATACTGGAATAATAAATAGGGTATTTATAGAGTGGAAAACAGAGTATGACTGAACGCAAACGAGCCTTAATTACAGGTATTACTGGTCAAGATGGTTCTTATTTGAGTGAATTATTGTTAGAAAAAGGATACGAAGTTCATGGTATTATTCGCCGAACTTCTACCTTCAACACAGATCGAATTGATCACCTATATATAGACCCTCATAATCCAGATGCTAGGCTATTCCTGCACTATGGAGACTTAACTGATGGGACAACATTAAGAAGAATTTTAGAAGAAGTTAAGCCAGTAGAAATTTATAATTTAGGGGCACAATCCCACGTTCGGGTTAGTTTTGACTCTCCAGAATACACCGTAGATACCGTCGGAATGGGAACATTGCGTCTGTTAGAAGCAATCCGTGATTATCAAAAGCGCACAGACATTGAAGTAAGATTTTATCAGGCTGGTTCTTCCGAGATGTTTGGCAAAGTCCAAGATGTGCCACAGAAAGAAACCACTCCTTTCTATCCTCGTAGTCCCTACGCCTGTGCTAAAGTATATTCTCATTGGCAAACTATAAATTATCGTGAATCTTATCATATGTTTGCCTGTAACGGTATTTTATTTAATCACGAATCTCCCCGAAGAGGAGAAACCTTTGTCACTCGTAAAATAACTAGAGCTTTAGCGAGAATCGTCGCTGGGACTCAGAAAAAACTCTATCTGGGAAATCTGGACTCTAAAAGAGACTGGGGCTATGCCAAAGACTATGTTAGAGCCATGTGGTTAATGCTGCAACAAGACGAACCAGACGACTATGTAGTAGCTACAGGAGAAACTTATTCAATTCGAGAATTTCTCGATGTTGCCTTTAATTACGTCAATCTTAATTGGCAAGATTATGTGGCTTTTGATGAACGTTATTTACGCCCTGCGGAAGTAGATTTGCTGATTGGCGATCCTAGTAAAGCTAAGAAAAAATTGAGCTGGCAACCTTCTGTTACTTTTAACGAACTAGTTAAGCTGATGGTAAATGCTGATTTTGCAGCCCTGGGTTTGTCCATTCCTGATGAAAAAGATAGTAGGTTAGATAGCACAGATAATGCTCACATTCGTCAAGGTGTAGTCTTAAGAGTAGATTAGACTAGATTACTTTGATCTAATCAAGTAAGGATTCAACAATCATGCTGAATTTAAACGATAAACGTATTCTTGTCACTGGAGGTGCAGGATTTCTCGGCAAACAAGTAGTAGAACAACTGTGTCAAGCTGGAGGGACTCTGGATAAAATTACGATCCCGCGATCGCGAGATTGGGACCTTAGGGACTTTGATAACTGTAAAAGAGCTGTAGAACAACAAGACATAGTAATCCATTTAGCAGCTCATGTCGGGGGTATTGGATTAAATCGAGAAAAACCAGCGGAGCTTTTTTACGATAATTTGATGATGGGAACGCAGTTGATTCACGCTGCTTACCAGGAAGATGTTAGTAAGTTTGTCTGTGTTGGAACAATTTGTGCTTATCCCAAATTCACTCCTGTTCCTTTTAAGGAAGATGATCTTTGGAACGGCTACCCTGAAGAAACTAATGCGCCTTATGGCATTGCGAAAAAGGCTCTTCTCGTACAATTAGAATCCTATCGTTTGCAATATGGCTTTAATGGTATTTATCTTTTACCAGTAAATTTATATGGTCCTGAGGATAATTTTGATCCTAGAAGCTCTCATGTGATTCCAGCCTTGATTCGTAAAGTCTATGAAGCACAACAGGGAGGAGATAAGCAACTTCCTGTTTGGGGAGATGGTAGCCCAACCCGTGAATTTTTATATTCCACTGATGCAGCACGGGGTATTGTGATGGCTACTCAGAAATATGATGAATCTGCTCCTGTAAACTTGGGGACTAATTACGAAATATCAATTCGGAATCTGGTAGAACTAATCTGTGAACTGATGGAGTTTGAAGGAGAAATTGTTTGGGAAACCGATAAACCGAATGGTCAACCCCGTCGTTGTTTAGATACTCATCGAGCGAAAGAAAAGTTTGGTTTTGTTGCAGAAACCGATTTTCGTCAAGGATTAAAAAATACTATTGATTGGTATCGCAAAAATGCTGATTAGCTAAAATTTAGCTTTGCTGGAAAAAGAGGTAAGAGAATCAAAGTTCTCTTCCCGCACTTCATTTTGCAACATCACAAAACTGAAGTGCGGAATGGGGGTTGAAACAATTAAGGAAAAATTTACACTTGGAAATACTTTGAATTATTGAGCCAAAAGCGTGTCTTTTTTCATAGAAACTAGCTGACAGCAGCAATGGTGGTTGGCAGAGGTGGTTGCACCTCAGAACCCGAACGCACTCGGTAGAGATCTGTCAAATGCTGCTCGTAGTGTGCTAAGTCGCGTTCAATTTGCGCCAAAATTGCTACTGTTAAGAGATCCGTAAGCTGACCACACAGATGGTATGTATCAACCACCCCAGTTTGAATATCGCCGATAGCACGACGCCAAATTGACAGTTCCTCGGAAGACTGTAGCCAGCTTTGGAGAATAGCATAGGCTTCACTGCCAACTGCTTGCCAACTTACTCGTTCGTTAAAGCCATCGAGAAGACGAGCTTCGAGCATCTCTACGTGACGTTCTTTGGCAATACTAATTTCTTGGAGCAGTTGTCGGAACTCCTCATCTTTTGCCCGATAGCTAGACTGCCTGAAGGCTTCCAGAGTATATCGCTCGCCAATAATGGCAGTGTTCAAAGCGTTGATAATTTCTCTTCTCGTCGAACCGCCCCATGCTTCAGCTAGTTTCCACCACTCAAGGTTGCGATCGCTTACTTCTGGCAAGGTCGTTCCTTCAATATCTAACTCTAGGCGATTGAGAAGCTCTGTTGTAAAGATCGGTAAATCGGAAGGTTGTCGCGCCGTGATGAGATTGCCATCTACTACCACAGGTTCATTGCTATAGATAGCACCAGCATTTTGGAGGTCAGAGTGAATTGAATGCCCTCCTGTAACTTTTCTGCCTTGTAGTAGCTTGGTCTCGATAACAACCTGTAGACCACGACCGACAGCAGCAACCAGTCGATTTTGAGTTAAAGCCTCCGTGACTAGGCGTACAGCAAAAGGATTGGCCCGAATGCGATCGGGTGCTTCACCGCTAGAAATTATCAATGCGTCGAAATCTTCTGCTCGAACCTCCGATGCTGTAGCTTGAGGCTTAAGAGAAACTTGACCTCGTTTGCCCTTGTATTCATCGTTCATCCGAGAAC
>JBFRWL010000070.1:0-25888 GCA_051439565.1 Prochloraceae cyanobacterium | reverse complement strand
CACCTGGCTCACCCTTGTCGCCTTTTGCGCCTGGCTCACCCTTGTTGCCCTTTTCACCTGGCTCACCCTTGTCGCCTTTCGCGCCTGTCTCACCTTGCAGGCCTTGAGCGGCGTCTAGCACGGCGAGCATGAATGTTGACTCAGATGAGCCGTCGGTTAAGGTAATCTGATGGATACCGGTAGAGAGGAGGTCTGAAGAAATATTGGCGCTGCTGCCAATCAAACCATCAATGCTTGAGGTCCAGATGGGATCGGTTACCTCGGCAGGAATTGCGGAAAATAAAACAGAGGTGCCTGATGTCGCTATGGAGCCATCGGTAGGGCTGGTAATGCGGGGGCCTGTAATGAATGAGAAATCATCCAAGACCAGGGTGGCAAAACTGCTGTTGGGATTCTGTATCAGGATAGAGGAGATCGGTATATCGCTGACAAAGCCGATAAATCCCTCGGCGTTTGTGGCGGGGAAGTTATAGGTGTCATCGTTAAAGCTTGCCTGAGCTGAATCACCGACGGACTTGGGAGATGAGTAGTCCACACCCCAGGCCAGCACTGGCTTTGGGAAGTAAATCGTCAGGGATGCTTTGGGATTACCATCGAGGCCAAGGTATAGAGCGGTTGTGCCGTTGATATTCTGAGAGTTTGTATCCTCAATGATGACCATACTGCCCTTCGCGCCAGTCGGTTTTACGGTCTCAATCTCAAGCACACCAACGATGTTGATCTCGTTATAAATTAATGTCCGGGGTAGCTCTGTGTCAAAGGTTTCAATGGTCAGCGGATTGCCTTTTACCGCAGCTTCCCAGGCTTCTCGGTCGGAAAAGGAGATTGTAGTGCTCATGGTGTAAGACTCATAACAATAAGAGCGGCGATCACACTTTCTGAAAAGTGGGCATGAATAACCGTTAGCTTGAGTGGAGCGTTAGCAATACCCAACAAAGGGTAACTCATCATTACCCTTTGTTGAGGTTGTATGGATTCATTGTACTACGCTATTAGACATAGAGGGCAACACAATTTGTGCGATAAACTATTGCTCATTGTCGGACATGAGATTTGCTAGATCACCGATTCAGTAATCAAAAACCAGAATCAATACTGTTCGTTTCAAAAAATTTCCTTTTCTCGGGCATCCTCTTCTAATTTAGAAGGCAAAAAAGCTAATACTGCTGCCATCAATGCTTTTGTTAATAATTCTGAGTAATCTGTCTTAAGAGTAAAAGAGGATGAGCGTTGGTTTGATTATTTTTTCGGTGGTGGTTTTATCTTGATTGGTGTGGCATTCGTATTCATTGGCTTGTTATCTAAGTCTATCTATTACATAGTTTTTGACAAAAATCTGGGCCATTTAACAATACGAAGATACTCACTTTTAGGACAAACTCAAGTTCAAGCGTGCAATCTTAAGGAAATTTTCTTTCTGTCGTTTGAAGAACACAGAAATAAAGAAAATCACATTTGTACTTATACTGTACTATTATCGCTCAAATCAGGCGAATACTTACCTTTATCCGCTTTTCCCCTTGACAGTCAATCAGCTAAAAAAATAGCAACAAAAATCCACCAATTTCTTCGACTTAATTACAAGTTGACTTTCTTTTTCTAGGCATGTTTCTTAGCCAGGATACCAAAATAGCTAGAGAAGAGCTATTGATTACAGATAAAAAAATCATTAGCCAACTTGATCTTGGAAGTCGAGCACTTTTGAGTGTTATTCGTGCTTACTGCAATACTTCAAAGAAAAGCTGTTTAGCTAATTCATTTTTGCTCAAATTTTGTTGTTGTGCCATCAATTCCAGTTTTTGAGGCAAAGATTCTGGCTAGCGAAAGCCTTCCAACCTTTTGACAAGAGGATGTATATTTTAAGTATTTTCCAGGCCATGAAATTAGGCCAAACCTTGAGTTAGGGTGTTGTTGTCTTTCGTTGGCTCTGGAGGTAAGGGACTTGCGCTTCAATCAAACATTTAGAAATCATGAACGAGAAAAAGCCCTCCTTATCTAAACTTTCGAGCCAAGAATTGCATCGTCGCCGAGAGAATGTCTTTTTAATCCTTTCAGCTTTCTTCTTAGCCGCGATGGCAATACTCAACCTCATTGGCATCACGAAATTTATCCAATTTGGGCCTTTGAGCGTGGCTGTCGGGATACTGCCCTATCCTCTCACTTTTCTTTGCACGGATCTGATTAGCGAACTCTATGGCCGCAAGCGTGCCAGCTTTTTGGTGTGGGTTGGCTTAGCGATGAACGGATTTATTTTGACAATCCTTTGGCTGGGAGATATGATTCCGGCTGTTAATCTTGAATCTCAACCGTCATGGCAGGTTCTTGCCTTGGCTCAACCCGTAACGCTCCCCAATGGTTCAATTGTTGAAGCTTCAGTTGAACTTTTTGAATTAATCTATGCCTGCACTACCGGAGCGGTGTTCGCTTCGATGGGGGCTTACATCGCAGCGCAGTTTACCGACGTTTATCTTTTCCATTTTTGGAAAAAGCTGACACAAGGTCGGCACCTTTGGCTTCGCAACAACGGAAGCACCCTCATCAGTCAGCTCATCGATTCGTTTCTGGTGATTTTTATCACCTTCGGGGCCGCATTCTCACGAGGAGAAATTGCCTTTGGGAGCTTGATGAATTTGTTCTGGGGAAATTATGCGTTCAAGTTGCTGGCCGCACTTCTCGATACTGGACCGTTTTATTTGGGCACTTATTATCTGAAGCATTACTTAAGAGCAGAAAAAGAGATCGGTTAGAATGAGATAAAAGACTGGCATTTATTCTAGTGACAAGAAGACCTGAAAATAGAGTCAAAACAACAGTAAGAGTAGATCGAGCTACTCCAGACCTGCTCAAAGAGATTGCCTACAAGCTAGGCTATACCCACAATAATCAAGGTGCTACTGGGAAATTATTGGACGCGATTGCTCAAGGGGATATCGTTCTGACTGTGATTCGACCCAAGTTGTCTAAAGAAGTCAGGAATCAGAATTCAGAAGTCATAAATAGTAAATAGAGGGGAGATAGTAGAGAATAATAGTCAACTTAAGACTTTTTTACTTATAAACATGAGAATTTAAGCGAATTGTCTTTACCTACTCCCCACACCAAAACTAATAACTGTTTTTCACCAGTCCCTACTTCTGACTTCATTAAATGACTGGCTTTAATGGCAAAAATAAGTTATAATTGGGTTGTTGCGTCAAAATAAGGAGGTGATAGAAACGACCAATTCAAATGATGCTGGTAACGGGAACGGTTCAGGTTCCTATCAACCATCCAAAACTTGGATTCTTCTCGGAGAGAATACTTGGTTTGAGGATGATGAAGAGAAACCTGGACAAGAAAGACTAATCGACACCGAAGCTTTACAAGACGAGCTAGGTATCGATCAAGAACCCGAAGAAAACTAGCATCTAATTAAATAGCCCCTAGACTTGCCCTCTGGGGGCTTCTATAGAGGAGGATAACGTGAGTTCAATTATTTATCCACAATACTATTATGTCGTAGAACGAGAACCTGGGGCTTGGGTATTTAGACATCCAAAAGTGTTTTATCGTGGTAATAACTATCCCCAATCTCTCAACCAGCGGGAAAAAGAATATGGACTGACGAAAAAGAAAATAATTATCGAACTTTTCCGGCTTAATGCTGGCAAGTTGGGATACTATCTCGCTAATATGCGCGATCGCCAATACTACTATTGTGGGCTAAAGTGGGAAGACGTTAAAACCCAGCTACGTAGCTTAGGAATTGGGCGGGAAGATCCCAATTAAAGGCTAGTCAAAAGCTCATCTGTACTACCTAGGAGGACGACCAGAAGTCGGCATTTTTGCTAAATGCGCATGAATATCAAACACTAGATTGCACTTTTTGAACAACTGTTTCAACCTCTGCTGTTCGATTGTCAGTTTCCCTGATTTTCCAAGGGTTTGCTCGTACTCTCTCTCTAGGAGACTCGTCAGCCGAATTCGCTCAAAAAAGCAACTGGTGAGCGCGTATCTCGTCCAGGAAAGATGCTTATAATTCACCCCATCAATAAATGGTGCGGGCGACTGAGGAAAAGAAGGATCCAGAAGATAAGCTAGATGCTTCTTAACCAGCTTCTGCGCAAGTTCATAGACAATTTTCTGATCGGAAAAAGTAGCGGTAAACTTAGCCAGTCCCGCGAAATGTACAAAATACTCTAAAGGACTTTCCGGTGTTTTTTTCGATAGCACCAGATTGGTCGGGAGCAACCCCTTGGAAGCAAACAAAGATGCGATTGCGCAGCGGCACTTCGTGATCGTAGCTGCTTATTGAGCTGCTTGATTTCGGACTTCTTGGTTTGGAGAATGCTCATATCGGGACTCCTTGCTCTTCCCTACTACTCATGTCTTTAAAACAAGCTTGTCGAGGAGCTAATAACATTACTAGAAACATTAACCTTAATTCGTTTTTTTAACAAGGCGAAATCCGATGTGAGAAGTTCCCGTGTCGGGCGATTGGGCTTCACGCGCCGCCGGACGAAAACGACTGCAATAATTACGAGCGCACAAAAAAGAGCCTCCTTTGACAACATGCTTGGCAATACCAGGCTCGCGGGGAGCGAAACTTTCTGAGGATTTAGCTACTACCGGATTCATTTGGTGAGCTTTACCCGCATGTCCAGGGCTATACCAATCTAGCGTCCATTCCCAAACATTGCCCGCCATGTCATATGGCCCGTATCCATTAGGGGAATAGGAGCCAACTGGTGCAGTGCCAAAATACCCATCCTTCTCAGTGTTACGAAAAGGAAAGCGCCCTTGCCAGGTATTCGCCAGTTGAGCAGAATAGCGGTTGCCCCAGGTATAAATAGGCGATAAGTGATTGTGGGTGGGGAATATTCCTGAATTTTCTGGAGTACAAGTGCCAACAAGAGGGAAAAGTTTTTCTCCAAATAGATAGATTTTTCCCATCAAGCAAAACTTGTAATCATTGCCTGAATGTAGTTGATAACTTGCCTCTAGATATCCGCAGTTGGGATTGTCAGAGTTGTGGAACTCAGAATATAGATAGAGATGTTAATGCAGCTAGAAATTGCCGAGATGAAGGCTTAAGAATTCTCTTCTCCTCTGGAACGGGGGAGACTGCCAATGGAGAGAGTATAAGACCACGCAGAGGACCTAAGTCAACTGTAGTGGCTACTGCCTGTGAAGTTGGAAGCCGCGCTCGTATTCTCTGAATCGAGCGACGGTAGTTCACTATTTGCTAGTTTTGGTCGAAAAACAACTAGAATTACGGGAAAGGTATCGAGTATTGTAGTGGATGCACCATGCACCGATGAATTACCACCACAAGTACTACTTAGTACAGGCAGAAAAAGCCCGTTTTCAGGGAAAAACCCCTAAAGCAATGGAACTCTATGACCGAGCAATTCAACGAGCAAGGGAAGAGGGGAACCTTCAAGAAGAAGCACTGGCTTACGAACGAGCAGGAGAATTTTATTTAGATCTAGGAAGAGAAGAAATTGCTCAGCTTTACACGATTAAGGCGCGCGATCGGTACGCTCACTGGGGAGATAAGGCTAAAGTTGAAGATTTAGAGTCGAGATATCCTAACTTAAATCCCAGGTCATTGATCCAGACTCAGCAATTTCTGAATTTGACCAGTGTAATCAAGGCATCACAAGCTATAGCTAGTGAAATTGTTCTCGAGCAATTACTAGAAAATTTAATCAAAATTGTCCTAGAAAATACTGAGGCTCAAACTGGGGTTCTCATTTTGGCAGAGGAAGGTCAGCTACTCATTGAAGCCAAAGGAAGTGTGAATAAAGATGAAGTAATAGTGCCTCGATCGATCCCACTCGAAATCAATCAGCACTTACCTTTGTCTTTGATTAATTACGTGCAAAGAACTAAAGAAGATGTAGTTTTAACCGATGCAACTCACCAGAGTAGATTTACTAAAGATCCTTACATCGCCAAAAAACAACCTAAGTCGATCGTATGTACGCCAATTATCGATCAAGAAAAACTCGTCGGTCTGCTTTACCTGGAAAATAATTTAACTACTGGTGCTTTTACTCCTGAGCGATTGGAAGTATTAAAAATTATCTCTTCCCAGGCAGCCATTTCCTTACAAAATGCCCAACTCTATAAACGAATAACTGCCCTCAATCAAAAATTGCAGCAAGAAATCGCCGAGCACCAAAGAACAAAAGAACAGCTAGAGCGTTTTTTCAACCTTTCTCTTGATATGCTTTGCTTTGCAGGTACAGATGGCTATTTTAAGCGTTTGAACCTAGCATTTGAAAAAACACTTGGCTATACTCGAGAACAACTTTTATCACAACCTTTTTGCAATTTTGTTCATCCTGATGATCGAGCCGCAACTCTGGCAGAAATGGAGAAGCTTGCCAGCGGTCAACCTACAATTTACTTTGAAAATCGCTACCACTGTGAAGATGGTACCTATAAGTGGCTAGCATGGAGAACTTTTCCAGTCCCTGAAGAAGGTTTATTATTTGCGATCGCCCGCGATATTAGTGAAAGCAAGTGGTTAGAAGAAGAGCGGATTCAGTTTACCAAAGAGTTGGCACTGAAAAACTTTGCCTTGCAGCAGGCAAAAGAAGCACTAACTGAGTATAATCGTACCCTAGAACAGAAAGTCTGCGAGCGCACTAAAGAACTTTCACAAACTATAGAAGTTCTCAAAGCCACCCAAGCCGAACTGATCTTAGAAAACGACCTGCTCAGAAGTGCTTCTGCTCCTGCGGCATTTGACTATCAAGTTGGAGGTAGTTTGCCGATCGATGCTCCTACTTATGTGGTACGCTCTGCAGACCGTCAACTTTACCAAGCTCTCAAGCGGGGAGAGTTTTGCTACGTACTGAATACGCGGCAGATGGGCAAGTCTAGCTTGATGGTGCGCATGATGCACCATCTTGAGCGAGAGGGATTTTGCTGTGCGGCAATTGATATGACACGGATTGGCAGTGAAAATATCACCCCTAACCAATGGTATAAGGGGTTAGCAACAGAATTGTGGCAAAGTTTTGATTTAATTAACAAAGTAAATCTCAAAGCCTGGTGGTCTCAGGGAAAAGATCTTTCTCCGCTGCAGCGATTGAGTCAATTTATTGAAGAAGTACTGTTGGTTGAGGTCCAAGGAAAGGATCATAATACTCCTGCCCAACTGACTATCTTTTTAGATGAAATTGATAGTGTCTTGGGGTTGAATTTCCCAGTTAATGATTTTTTTGCGATGATTCGTTCTTGCTATAATCAGCGCAGTATTAATCCAGATTATCAACGTTTAACCTTTGCTTTATTTGGAGTTGCAATACCTTCAGATTTGATTAGCGATCGCCAAAAAACGCCGTTTAATATTGGCACAGCCATTCAACTCGAAGGCTTTAAAGAGCACCAAGCACAACCTCTTCTCCAACGATTGAAACAAAAAGTTGGTAATCCTCAAACCATACTTAAAGAAGTATTAGCCTGGACGTGTGGTCAACCTTTCCTGACTCAAAAACTTTGTAAATTCATCTGTGATTCTGCAGTTGCTCCTTCTGCTAAAGGTGAAGCAGAGTGGATTGCCAATTTAGTTAGAATTAAAATTATAGAAAATTGGGAATTTCAGGATGAGCCAGAACATTTGAAAACTATCCGCGATCGCATTCTCAACAGTAATCAACAGCCCTCTCGATTACTAAGACTCTATCAGCAAATTTTGCATCAAGAAAGAATTATTGCTGTTGATAGTCCAGAAGAGAAAGAATTGCTGTTGTCTGGTTTAGTCGTCAAGCAAGAAGGTTTTATCGAAGTTCGCAATCCTATTTACAAGTCGATCTTTAACCCCACTTGGGTTGAGCTGTGCCTGCAATCCGAAGTTCGTTCAAACATAGCAAATGAACTATAGATTAATACATCAATTGCAATAGTAGTTAACAGATAACAGACAACAGGTAAGATATCCGCTCCCAAATCCAGTTAATCAGTTATTATTACACGACTTGAATTAATTCAAAACTCGTGACTTCAAAACTTGGGATCGTCGATTCCAAATAACCTCTCTTTAAGTAAAGATTTGTTTAAATTATCTTTAATCATTATTTGCCGAAAAAGTTCTAGCAAATATTCTTGAGCTTGTTCTTTGGTAAGATTTTTGATCTCTTCTTGGAAAATTTGCAGTTTAAACTGTTGTTCCAATGTCAGTTGACAAGAATTGGCCATCTTAAATAACTCCTTATCCCGATGGGAATTGACAAATTTTGATCTTAGATTCAGGTTTCCCTAAAATTTTTAAAAAATAGCATTGTTTACCTAAAAAATAAACTGTATAATTAGTAACAATTTATCTTTATTTATAGGTAATATAAGTTATAGAAAATAGCTAGAGACTTAGGTTGGTTAAATTAATTACAATATGGTTGAGAGAGTGGTCAGAGGTAAAGTATTTTAGTTAAAGATCGCAATCATGATTTATTGGTAGAAACAGGTCGAAATCACCGCACTATATAGGCATCAGATTTGATTGTTGAAATGATTGCTGAACACAGGTGTTAGGTATTAGGGAAAAACTCGTTACTCTTTACTTCACTGTTTCTTCCCGTTCGCTGTGTATAAATGATTTAGGAGCGTTATAGCTAGTCTAAATAAAATGTTAAATCTCTCTGTTCACAACTCAAATAGACTTGCTATATATATATTTACTTCTGACCTCTTGCCACGACTTGAAAGTTTCGTCGTTACCATACTCTCCAATCTTTCCAATCCAAGTTAAAAATGGAAGTATCAGGAAAAGCAGTAGGATTGCCATTTTTTTCTAAGCGACGGCGTAGCTGTTGTAATTGAGGTGCTGGTCTAGGCAAATCGTCCACTAGCTGATATGGTAATACTCCCTCCTCTAAAGCAAAGGCAGCTGTAGTTCCTGCAGCTGCACCAATTGACCATTCAAAAGAATGTACCCGATAAGCCGCGGCAGCGATATTACTAGCAGCAAAATTTTTTCCAGTTACCAGTAAATTATCGATCTTTTGAGGAATCATTGCTCGCAAAGGAATTTGTGCCGGATAAGAAAAACCCCCTCCTCTACGCACCCCTTCTCTTTCCTTATTGCCAGGTTGTTCTGGAGGAGAAAAAGTCATGCAGGGATGAAAATCGAGGACATAGTGAGCAATTCCTACTGAATCAGGATAAATAGTCGAGCGAGTTCGCCTCTTAACTTCATCTACAGGCATTTTTCTAGCGATCGCCTTAAATGACTCTAACCCTGAGATTGCTTTCCAGAGTTGGCGATAAGTATCTTGAGAGAGGGTTTGACGATAATATTCATCTCGATAGTTCTGAGCAGAAATATCAACCTCATCAATAGTGAAACCATTTCTATAGCCAAAAGAAGGTCTGCCAATAATCCGACGTGCTTCTCGAATATAGGGATATTTAGATAATCCGTGGACTGTTCCCATTGGAGAATCTAATCCCCAGACAAAGCGGTGATTGGGAAACGGTTTTTTTATTCCATCTCCCAACTGAGAATCAGTATTGCCTGCAACTAACCAATAGTAAAATCCTAATGCCAATTCTTCGCCCTTGCGGAGTGCTTCGGTACGCAATCCTCCCATCCAGCCTCCTGAATCGAGTTGACCTAATTGCTGCAGTTGGGAACGAGTGTAAATTAGATTATCTTCTGCTGTCCCCGGACGATAATCATTGCCCCAAACCCAGTTTTGCATTGAAATATCCCCTGGAGTTGGTTTACGGAAGGGAAGACCGCCAAATTGGGTTTTTTCTCCCATCTCGGGACTCCAAATCCGTCGGTAAGTAAAAACTAGATCGAAATTGGCTTTTCGAGGATTGGGATCGTAACCATAGTAGGGTTGATATTGAGGATAAAAAGGAGGCATCTGTTGAGGTTGAGCTGACTCAGTTCGCTCCATCGCAAAAGTATAGGTAAAACCTTGAGTGCAATAGGGATACCCTGTAGTGGTAGGAGAAGAGGGATTTAAATAGGAACGGCGATCGAGTCCCACACGGTAAGGAACGTCAGCCAGAGCAATAATTTCACCCGTTTCTGTCGCTTCAATAACGTACCAATCAGCAGGACTTTTTGCTTGTTTGTCTCCCTCTATTCGCTTACTAGCAGGCACAAAACGAATAATCTTTTTCGTTAACCTAGAAGAGTCTTGGTAGCGATAGGCATCCTCAATGATGTGTGAGAGAGGTTCGCTATTCAAAGGTGAAGTATTGGCAGCGGCTGCGTGTTGAATAGCAATTGCCTCTTCTATAATCTTGCCATTGGGACTTATCTGCAGTTCTTTAATCGCCGTTGCTGGAAACCATTTGAAGATGCCTTTGCCTGCTTGCGCTGCTTTCTCTAACTGCTCAAATAGTAGTCGATGCGAGTCAGCAGGAATAAAACAGCTTTCACTTACCCAACAATCACCTGGATTCAGTTTGCCGTAGTAGCGTTGAATATTGCGGCGCAGTTGCTTGTAACCGCGAGGGAAAAACAATAGCGATCGCTGTTTTTTTGCTTCATCAAGTGCAGAGGTTCCTTGAGAAGAAATTTGTCCGCCTACCCAATCAGTAATCTCTGTCAAACAAACGGTGCGTCCGGCAAGTAAAGCTTCATAGGCAGCAGCACTGCCAGCTAATCCCCCCCCCACTACTAGAATGTCGCATTCTACTGTTTCATCTGGCGTTCGCGGAGGCACTGCTAGAGTGGGCGTGATCGCAGATGCCATTAGAATTAAACTAACTGGAAGAGAGAGTAGGGGGGAAATTCTCCCCTGCCCCCTGCCCCTTGCCCCTCTGCCTTGTCGCTGCCCTCTGCCTTCTGCCCTCTGGCTTGTCACTAACCTAATTTGACTTCTGAGTACTTTCCTCATCACCTTGACCATTCAACCCCTTTCTAAAAATATCAGGAGGTGGCATTCGCCAAGTTTGTTGTGGCACGCCAATAGCAATTTTCTCGCGATCGAAAGCTAGTTTGACTCGCAAGCGAAATTCTCGCCCTACTCCCCACTGTTTCATTGGCTGAGTCTTGATCAACATCCTAATCTGAACTCCAGCGTGAGACACTCGATCTACCCCCAAAATATTAGCTGGTTCCAAGATTTGCTCTTGCCATTCGGGTTCATTTTGCATTTGCTCGGCTACTTCTTCGAGTATTTCTATTGCCCGTTGCACATCTGCTTCGTAAGCAACATCAATGAGGAAATCTACCTGGGACCATTCTTTGGTCAGATTTTCTACTTTTTGAATTTGACTGTTAGGAATGGCGATCGAACGACCCTCGATATTGCGTAAGTGGGTAGTATGGAGATTCATCTTCTCTACCTGACCGCCCACATTGTCTAAGACGATAATCACGTCGCCGATCGCATAGCGATCTGAAATCAAAATCATCGCCCCATTAATCATATCTTCGAGCAAACTTCGGGCGAGAATTGCCAATCCGAGTGCTACTACTTGTGCCTCTGTGGAGAATTTTACTTGAATAGTTAATAGCTTCATTGTCCAGGCGATCGCCAGCACAAAAAATAAAAAGGTACTCGCTCCTTTGAGAACTGGCGAATAGGTACTGACTCGCAAAGTATAGCGCTGGGAACTCGGATTGGCGAGCTGTGCTTCCTTGGACCATTCATTGAGGTAGTAGTCAATAAGAATATCACTAATCGTATTAGCTAAGTTGAGAACAGCCCACAGACCAGGCAGCGCAATTGCTTGTCTAAAGAAAAAGGAGGCATAGGGAAGAGTAATCGGCAAGAAAGTGCTGGCATACGTTACTCCCAATAGAAAAATACATACTTGCACCCATAACAGCAATCTGACGGACAGCTGAATCAGATTTCGCTGTTGTCTGATAGCGTTGAGCTGGTTAGCTCCCTCGCGTTCGCGATTTTGCTGAAGAGCTTGTAAAGATTGCCAGAGCCAGTTTTTTACTGCAACTGCCTTGGCTAAAAAGCTAGACTCTTTCGCGGTTAAGGAACTAGTTTGGCGATAAGTTGAGGCTGACTCTGAGTGTAGAGGGCTTGTTTCCTTATCCTCTGCTTGTGTTTCACTTTTTCCTGAAGTTTCCTCAGATTCCTTTACCGCTACTTCTTTTGTCTCCCCAGAAGATCCTGGCTCTAGGACAGAGGTCAAAGATGCCTGGAGTTCCTGTATTTGTTTTCTCAGTCTGCGCTCAAAAAATCTGAGTAATTTGCGAGCCAAGCCGATCGCTACCAGTAACAACCCCGTTAGCAAAAAGATGACAATGATGATTCCCACCCTTAACCCAGGATAACGCGAAGAAATCTCATATTCCCATAAGGCTGCACTTAGGTTGGCGCGGATGATGTCTCGCCATTCTTTAGCTAGATCGTCGATTGATTTTCCATTGTGGAGAGCATCATCTTCGGTAACAGTAACAATCGTCTGCTGCGCTAGTCTCCATTTTTCATTTGTCTGAACAATAACCACACTTAGTTGGTTTTCTACTGAATTCGAGACTTTGATTTTATATTCAGGAGGTAACTCTTGCTCGTCTGATGCTCCCCACAAGAAAGGATGCAAATCTTGGGCTGTTAATCCTATCAAGAAAAAGCTGCTTATTTTATCCCAGTCAATTGAAAGATTTTGCTTGATTGATTTTGCCTTTTCAGAAATAACTGATGAATTGTTATTTTTCCCCTCCGAATAAACCTTAATGATTCTATCCCTAATATCAAAATAGGTATTCTCAATCAGTCGGGAGCGCTTTTCCACTTCCAAAGCCGAGACTTCTTCACCTTGCTTAGATTCGGGTCTAATTGCCACAGTAAAGTCCTTACCAATGCTTTCCATGAACTGAACCTGGCTGCACAGGAGCCTGCCACAAGGTTTCGCTTTACGGTAATCCCACCAAGGAGTCTGATAGGAGCTTCCTGGCGTTTCAGAGGCAAGAGAAAATTGTCCCATCCCAGGGGTAATCCAAGCGATCGTCAGTATTAGGGTAACTGCACTAATCAGGCTAAACTTAATCGCTAGGCGGAACTTGCTCCTATATCTGGAGAGAATACGGCGTGACATTAGACGATTTAATAATTGATTTTTACGTTATTTTTTTACTATGGAGTGAAGACTACTATCTCCTATTACTGCTTGATGCATGCATCGAACTTTCTCCTCAACTCTTGAGCATCGATCGAGGAACCGATAGCAACAATCTGATTACGTGGCAGACGTTCGCCCCAATCGTCTAGTTCAGATAACTCAGTACGCCGACCCACTATCTGTAGTGAGAGACGCTTATGAGGAGAGTCAGCGACATAAACTATGCCCTTACAACGGTAAATATTCGCCGGGAGTTCTCGTCGCACCATCTGGCTTAGAGTTTCCAGGGAGAATGGTCGATCGGATTCATAGCTCCAGGTCTCGAACATCTGGCCAGCAGAACTATACCTATGATGAGTATTATCACTTTCAGCATCAGTATTTTCCTGTTGAGAAACCAAATGAGTAGGATCGAAGCGCCCAACTGCTAACAAAACTTCTAAGGGAACATCACAATGTGTTGTCTCAACGATCCTGATTCGGTGTAGATGGAGAGCAATCCATTCTTTGATTACCTCTACATGCTCTGGACCAACCAGGTCGGTCTTGTTCAATATAACCAGGTCGGCAAAGCCGATCTGACGCAGTTTAAGCATATTTAATGCTTCGTTGTCCCCATCGGCAAAAATAGCCTTGGCATCGATGATGCAGGTAATGCTGTCGAGTCGCAGGAGCTTTTCATATCTGGGAGCCAAGAAGGTCATCACGATGCCCTCTGGATCGGCAACTCCGCTCGCTTCCAGGATTACGTAGTCGATCGCCTCGGCACGGGTGAGAAGTTGCTCAAGCGAATTAACGAGGTCATCACGGATTTCGCAGCATACGCAGCCATTGGTTAAGCTGATCGTGTTTTCTTCAACAGCGTCTACAAGCTCAGCGTCAATATTAATGGCACCGAAGTCATTAACCAGCACGCCCACCCGCAGTCCATGATGCCCACTAAGAATGCGGTTAAGTAGGGTTGTTTTGCCAGCACCAAGGAACCCGGTCAATAGTGTAATTGGGACGGGATCTCGCCCCGGTATATAAATAGGTTCTGTTGGCGCTGCTGGAGCTAGTATTGGGGCAGAATATTTAGTTAAGTCTATTTTACGCATACTTGATTTAGCCGGGGTAGTCAATCCCGCGTTGCCTGAGCATCTCACGCGGGTTGAGGGTGACGCCAGGCCACTTCTGAGTTGGCTTACGATAGGCATCGGATGGGTAATAGAGCTTCGGGTCGATCTCCAAATCCCGCAGGAATTGGGCCTGCTGCACCTCGCGCGGCATTCTCGGTGTAGGAAACTCGATTTTATCGGGAAGCTTCTCGCCAGGCTTAACAAACCAGCGTGGATCCATGCTGGCCGGTGCTGCTTCACCAGCAATCACCGCCTCTCGCGCCCAGATAGCGTCCTTTGTCACGTTAATGACCTTGAGATCCAAGCCAAACATGAAAAGTCCGTCCCAATGGGAACGAACCTGAGCGATCGACTCAGCAGCAAGCTGATCGCCTGACCACTCAAAATGGCATATCGCGGCCATTCGAGGTTGGGCCTGCTTAAACAGATAGCCCGCAGCGTAGTACATCGTGTGATAGATATCGATGGTGTACTCCCAAAGCTCTGGCGAAGAACCTACTTTCAGCGCAGATAGTGAAGGCGTGTCAATTGTGCCTTCGGTAACGAACACGTCAGCGCCTTTGCCGTACTTAGCTGAGAGTTCATCAGGGCGACCATCTCCGGTCCAGACGAACGACAAGCCTGCATCCTCCCAATCAAGACGGTAAGCAGAAGCACCATCTTTGACATGCGATCGCGGCCAGTGTCGTACCTTTACGCCGTCCTTGTCGTAGCAGATCCCGTTGCGCTCCTTCCAGTCAAACTCAGTGACTTCGATTTCCATGCCATCACCGACGGGGCAGGAATTGAAGTTCTCCTCGTGCCAGCGATTCATCTCCCGCATGTGCTTGACCATGTGTTTGATCCCTAGCTCTGGCGTTCTTCCCGAAGGTCCGTACACCCGCAGGGGCGTGAAGCCGCCAGAAAAGGCACGGAAAGGGTACATATAGGGAAGGTCGGCGTAGTGATCGGCATGGAGATGGCTAATGAAGATGTCGTTGATAAACGGTGCTGGCACTTGCAGTGCGATCGCATGGCCGACGCTGCCGTTGCCCAAATCGAAGAAGAAACGTCGCGGTTGCGAAGTCCCGTTGCCAAGCTCCACCAGCATAGACGTGCCTTTCTGCAAACGATTCGGGGGCCAGGGCGAGCTTCCCAGGAAAGTGATCCGCATCTCGTTTTTGGGAAGGATCTCTGTGCCCGGAAGGTACATATTGCGGTTCTTGATTGCAGACCAGGGTCGATAATAGTCTGGCAGACTGATGCCACCGCCAGGACGGGAGCCATAGGGATTTTCCGGCTGGCAATCGCTTGCAGGCGCTGCCGATGACGCAGATACGTTGGCCGCTGTCAGCCCAGCACCTGCAGCCATAGCACTGCCTTTCAAAAAATTGCGTCTACTTTCTTTTCTTTTCTTTTCTTGAGAATTATTTTGCTCCGGCATGACCATCTATCTCCTAGTTGTTCTGGTGATTTCGAGGCATGCTTTAGGACGGCCAACCGGACTATGATATCGATAAAACTTCTAATATTACCTAAAAGCTTCGTAAAAATATACACTTAAATCCAGAAAACATGAGGCCATTAATAATGCTAAAGAAAAAAAAGCTTACCACCGACCAAGCTAAATCCACTCAATTGGATTTAATTTGTAATAGCATTTTAGTTGATTGTAAAGGGCTGGATGTCTAGAAGCCATTTGTTGAGGTTTTTCAAAAAAAGTCTCTGTAGCAACTGCGAAAAATTCTGCCGGATTAGTTGTACCATATGGATTCATAATTGTTTTCGCACCTCGCTTAACATCTGTGAGCAATTGCTGATATTCTTGAGTAAATACCTGCGCCCAAGCTAGATAATCGGACCTTGTTTCTAAAACAGGTACGCCGTCAGCAGTTTTATTCTCTTGGTCTAGTTGGTGCGCAAACTCGTGAAGAACAACATTGTGCCCGTCCTGACAATTTTTAGCATCATATTTTATCTGCTCCCAGGAAAGTACAATTCGATCTTTCGCCCAGGATTCCCCAAGTCTAACTACTTTCGTTTCTTGAACAACGTAATTACCAATAGGAGTAGTCTGGTTAGCTACATAAGCAGTTGGATAAACCAGAATAGAACAAAGCTTGGGGTAATATTCTCCCCTTTCATTTAACAGCAGTAGACAAGCTTGAGCGGCAATAATTAGCCTGATTCGATCGCTGATTTGTAATCCACCACAGCCGATGAACTGTTTTTCTGCCAAGAAAACCTCAATGTGACTGTGCAGTCGTTTTCTTAAAAATTCTGGCAGATTTTTGTAAATCATTAGATTTTGCTCCAGAATAGTCGCCCAATCCTCTGGAAAAGGTCTATTTTTCAGATAAGAACGTCTGAGTTTAGTTAGAGCAGGTATCAGCAAAATCAAAGCAATAATCACAATTACAGCTAGCAGAAACAGGATGGTTTTAACCATATATCAATCCACAACCAACAGGTTTTGCCAAGGGGTCAGTTTGATATGACTTCATTGGAGCGAAGCGACTTGATTACCTGCAGTGCATCAGTCCTTGGTCATTTGCATTATTTTTGCTACTTATCGAACTCGCGTTAACATAAGCAGTATTTAATACTACTATAAACTCTTTTGTGTCAATACATCTTGCTGTTTCGTAATAAATTCGTTACAATTATTTACATAGGTTAACAAAAGGAGAGTAAAAGATGTTCGCACCGATCGCTATTTTGGTACGCCGCCTAATACGACAACCTCAATTCAATCAGCTTCGCACTAAGACTATTGCTCTACAATCTCAAGCAATTACTCATATTTGCAACCGCCTAAGGATAGAACGGACCACCAGATAGTAGTATGTCAATTTTGAAACGATGGGTTGACATAAGACAAGAGAGACAAAGATGATCAAATCAATCTTGACAAATTAATAGAACTTAATATTAACTATCCGCGAAAATGGCAAGAAGTTGGGTTTATTAGGTTAACGGTACTTTAGTAAGTTTTACACCCAAATAAAGCCCAATCCTGCTTTATGAGAGGCAAGCGCGTTCTTATTTGTGTTGAGCCAGTACACAAAAAGATAAGACATAGCTATTCTAAAAGTTTGTAAAAACTAGAATAAAAGTTAGGTAGCGCTAGCCGGAGGTTTAAACCTCCTAACTTCTGCCAAAACAAACTACGACTCGGCTTCTCATCAAGCCCGTTCAATCTCGCTTAAATGAACAGTCTTATAATATAGCACAAAATTTATTAAATTTCGATAACATATAAATATATCGTTCTCAGGGGACCGAGTTGAAAAGGAATTCCTGTAGAACTAATTTCTCAACGATGATAGGGGACTGGGAAAGTAACTCACAGGGCTTTTACAACAGTCTGTCTCGATCGTAGATTCATATCCAGAACTAGATCTAGCTAGTCAGTGAAACGAGAACTTTCTTGAGCCCCACTTGTGAAAGTGGAGGTATTACCGATGAAAGCACGCTACTTTGCTTTGGTCGTTGGCATAGCCTATTTAATTATAGGCATCCTGGGGTTTATACCAGGGCTACTTTCACGACCCGTTAGCGCACCTACTCTGGGGCTAGAGACTGGGTATGGTTATCTACTAGGTCTATTTCCCGTCAACTTGATACATAATCTCATCCATCTAAGTATTGGGGTGTGGGGCATTATCGTGTATCGCAGTCTGGACGGCGCTCGCTTATTTGCCCGCAGTCTAGCTATTTTCTTGGGATTACTGGCAATTTTGGGCTTAATTCCGATCGCGAAGACAATCTTTGGTTTAATCCCGCTCTTCGGTCACGATATTTGGCTTCATGCTCTAACCGCATTAATAGCTGCCTACTTTGGCTTTAGAGCAAGAAAGATAAAGATAAAGAAAAAAGAGTCGGTTATTTACTTTGCCGGCTGGGTACCTTCAGTACAAGAACTCCAGATTCCTAAGAGTGCAAGTTAGATGCACGACAACTTAAATCGTGTCACTAAATGATTACTTCGATACCGTCCTGGTTTTAGGACTCACCAAGGGCTACTGCACCGCAGGTAGTCAGAATGTAATATCCCTTCTGGGGAGGAGTAACAAATGAGCGAACGTCGCTTCCATGATGTATTTACCTTAGCAGAAGAAGCAGAAAAACTAGGAAAAAGAGCGATCGAGTTAGGACTTATACATACTTTAACGGTACGTCTATTTCCAGACTGCTGGGAATTTTTCTTGCCTAACGGGCAAGAATCAGAAACCCTTACCCCAGAAGAAGCGTACCTTCGCTTCAAAAAACTTGTCGAACAATCCGGTTAATAAGCAAACTGTCATCCATATAAATAATTCAGGTTAAGACTGCGTGGGGAGGGGGAGAGACGAAGAGGGGGTAGAGAAATCGATGCAAGTACTTTTTAAAGTGATTCGACAGCAACTTAATAGTCCTCCTAGAGTCCAGACTTATTCCCTAGATGTTAAGCCAAAGAATACGATTCTTGAGTGTCTGAATCGGATTAAGTGGGAACTAGACGGGAGTTTGGCTTTTCGCAAAAATTGCCGCAATGTAATTTGTGGTAGCTGCGGGATGAGAATCAATGGTCGATCGGCTTTAGCTTGTAAGGAAAACGTTAGCACTGAGCTGAAGCGACGACAACAAGCATTAGGCTCGAAAACATCAGAAATTATAGTAGCGCCGATGGGCAATATGCCCGTGATTAAGGATTTAGTGGTGGATATGACAAATTTCTGGGAACACCTAGAAGCCGTCGAGCCTTATGTCAGCACTAGTTCCAGGGTTATTCCAGAACGAGAATTTTTACAGACTCCCGAAGAACTAGCGCAGCTAGATCGAGCAGGTAAGTGTATTATGTGCGGTGCTTGTTATTCTGAATGCAATGCCCGCGAGGTCAACCCCGATTTTGTTGGACCCCACGCTCTAGCCAAAGCACAGCGGATGTTGATAGATTCGCGCGATCGAGCAACGGCAGTACGTCTAGAAAAATATAATCAGGGGACTCAAGGGGTTTGGGGTTGTACCCGCTGTTATATGTGCAATGCGGTTTGTCCGATGGGGGTTGCGCCAATGGATCGAATCAGCGAAATTAAACAGCAAATTCTCCAGCGCAAGGAGGCTTCAGAAAGCCGATCGATCCGTCACCGGAAAGTATTGGTAGATTTAGTCAAGCAAGGTGGTTGGATTGACGAGCGCAAGTTTGGCCTGATGGTGGTAGGCAATTATTTTCGGGACTTGCGCGGATTGCTGAGTCTCGTTCCCTTAGGATTGCGGATGCTGGCAAGGGGTAAATTTCCTTTGTGCTTCCAGCCTTCAGAGGGGACAGAGGAGGTGCGATCTCTGATTGAATCAGTTCGACAATCTTCTAGAGCATCGATTGAGTAATCAAGAGCAATTATCGGAGAGGGGAGGGTGGGGAGTGTAGTTTATATCAGCATTTTTCCTCCCACCCTTCCCTATCTTCCCCCTCTTCCCACACTTTGGTATCAAAGGGAGAATCAAACGATGAAAAATAATCCACTGCTAAAAATTAGAGATTACGGTCAGAGTATCTGGATGGATTATCTCGATCGAGCGCTAATTGAGTCTGGCGAACTCCAGAAGATGATTGAAATCTACGGTCTTCGCGGAATCACCTCGAATCCCGCTATCTTTGAAAAAGCGATCGTTGGTAACAAAGTTTACGACACTGATATAGAAGCTGGCATGAGAGCGGGGAAATCAGTGCCAGAGATTTACGAATCCCTAATCTTTGAAGATATACGCAATGCCTGCGATCTCTTTCGCTGCGTCTACGAAGAGTCTAGCGGACGAGATGGTTATGTTAGCGTTGAAGTCTCGCCCTACCTAGCTCGTAATACCCAGGGAACTATTGATGAAGTGCTGCGATTCTACCGCGAAATTAATCGGGAAAATGTGAAGATCAAAATCCCGGGAACTCCGGAGGGTTTTCCGGCTGTGGAAAAGGCGATCGCGTCGGGAATTAACGTCAATGTTACCTTGCTCTTCTCCGTCAATAGCTATCTGGACGCAGCTTCAGCTTACATGGAAGGTTTGGAAGCAAGAGTAGCCGCAGGTCAGCCGATTAGCAAGATTCACTCTGTTGCTAGCTTCTTCCTCAGTCGGATCGACACCAAGGTCGATCGACTAGTTGACGAACGGTTGAGGAACATTGACACTGAAGAGGAAAAAACTCGCTTGAATGCGATTAAAGGCAAAGTGGCGATCGCCAATGCTAAGATTGCCTATCAGAAGTATGAGGAAATCATTGATAGCAAGCGCTGGCAAGCTTTGGCGGAAAAAGATGCTAACATACAGCGACTTTTGTGGGCTAGTACCAGCAGCAAAAATCCTGCCTACAGCGACGTGATGTATGTAAATGAATTAGTTGCTGCCAACACTGTTAACACCTTACCCCCCGCTACGATTAAAGCTTGCGCTGACCACTGCCACGTTAGCGCCAATCGAATTGAAACTGGGATTAGAGAAGCTTATCGATTAATGGAAAGTCTTAACAAGCCAGAAATTGATATCGATCTCGATCAGGTAATGGTCGAACTGCTAGAGGAAGGAATCGACAAATTTGCTCGACCCTTCCAGTCCCTGATGGAATCTATAGAAAGTAAGGTCAAACGGCTTTCTCCTGTTTAGTTCCGCTTCTCCCCCTCTCTTCCTCTTGCCTAATCCCTAAAAGTACTGTACTCGAACAGCAGCAAAGCTGTCCGCCTCGTCCAGAAGCAGTTTTTGATGCGATCGTTAAGCTGCGCAAAAAAGTTGCCAATGAATCGATAGAAGAAAGAACAACGATTAGACAGCAAAGTCATCGCTACTATAGTATTAAACATAATATGAAGACAGTGCCACCCATCTTGACTGGGAAGTATGTCGCATCTCCTACTCGCCAAGCACCGCCACCGAAATTGACCGAAGCAATGGGAGTGACATTACCACCAGCTCTAGAAACATTAAATCAGGAAAAAGTTAAGCTTGATTAGTAATCAATCTTTACTCGTCTAAGTGTTCGGCAACCAAACTATAGAGATCGAGAATGTGACTATCTAAGAGGCGGTAGAAAACTTTTCGTCCTCGCTTTTGATAGCTCACCAGTCGCATTGCTCGTAAGATACGCAACTGGTGAGAAACTGCTGATTCGCTCATGTCCAGGGATGCTGCGATGTCGCAGACACATAGTTCTTGCTTGGCTAAAATTGAGACGATCCGCAGGCGATTGGAATCCCCCAAAGTACTGAAGAATTCCGCCATGCGTTGGGCTTTCTCAGGAGCAAGAATTTCACCTTGAAGCGATCGGAGATTGTCAATCTCTACTGGATGTGGAGGTTGGCAAACAGGAATTGTACTAGATTGTTGAACTGGAACTCGAGCTGACATTTAGGAGCTGATTATTGATTGCTTGCTATATTTATCATAGCTTTTAGGCCTGAACCCCTGTCTGAGAATCCCCAACTTCTTCAAGTTCAATGTTTGGCTGTTCGCCTGGAGTAGTAATCAGACGCGCTCCTTTGCTAAGAGTGAAATAGCTCCAAGCCCACTGAACCATTACGATTAACTTGTTGTCAAACTCCAGTAGGTAGAAAACGTGAATAAACATCCAGACAACCCAAGCCAGAAAACCAGATAACTTAATGAAGCCTAAGTCTACTACTGCCTCGTGCTTGCCGATTACTGCTAAACTGCCAGAGTCAAAATAGTAAAAGGCTGGTATGGTTTCGCCTTTGATGCGACTCTTAATTAAACGAGCGACATACTGTCCTTCTTGCATAGCAACTGGGGCTACTCCTGGTAGCGGGTTGCCATCTTGGTGAGCATAATGAGCCAAGTCGCCAATGACAAAAATATTGTCATAGTTAGGTACGTTAAATTCTGGCGTGACAATTACTCGCCCAGCGCGATCGAGTTCCGCACCCGTCGATTCTGCCAGGATTTGTGCCATTACAGACGCTTTCATTCCAGCAGTCCAGAGGATAGTTTTTGCCTTAATTTGTTCGACTGTATCGCCTTGACGGAAAGTAACGGAATTTTTCTCAATGCTAGTAACTCTACTGCCAGTCTGTACTGTTACGCCTAAACGTTCTAAAGATTTTTGTCCTTGTGCTGACAGCTTTGGTAGGTAAGTGGGCAAAATTCGCGGCGAACCTTCCAATAAAATAATCTTGGCTTGGGAGGTGTCGATGTTGTGAAAGTCTTCCTTCAGAGTACCGTGAGCTAATTCCGCTAATGCCCCAGCTAATTCCACACCAGCAGGACCCCCACCTACTATGACAAAAGTCAACCAGTCTTGACGCTTTTCTGGGTCGGGTTCTTTTTCTGCTGCTTCAAAGGCAATAAAGATGCGACGGCGCATTTCTAGGGCATCTTCAATTGTTTTCAATCCAGGTGCATTCTCAGCCCATTCTTCATGACCAAAATATTGATGAGTAACTCCAGTAGCAACGATTAGGGAGTCGTAAGAGATCTCTCTATGTCGCAGTTTTACTGTTTGCTTTTCAGGATCGATATTTAATACTTCTCCCATCAGTACTTCTGTATTTTTGTTCTGGTTTAGAAGTGCTCGTATGGGAGAGGAAATATCGCCTGGGGATAAACCACCAGTGGCAACTTGATAAAGTAGGGGCTGAAATACGTGAAAGTTGCGTCTATCAATAAGCGTCACTTTAACTTGCTCTTTGGCAAAGGTTTGTGCCGCATAAAGTCCCCCAAATCCGCCGCCAACGATCGCGACCTGGTGGGAAGACTGTTTTTTGAACTCTTGAGACATAATATTTATGACCTCCCAATCCAATTGAATTGACGATTTATTTAGAAGGCTTGTTTTTATCTCAACAATACGTTAAAAGTAAACAAATTCAAGTATAAATAGTTACTATTTTTTTGTTAAATTGTGCATCAATAATTATCTGATAAAAAGAGTTATTTGTTAATATTTTTTATTACTTCTTGATTCTAATTATAGCTACTATTTTCAGGATTTAAGCTTGATCGTGTCTCACTTTGACCATAGTTTTTCGCTGGCTCAAATAGCTAAAATTATTTCTGTTAATATAAAGATATATTATTTGATATATTTTAGATTAAATTATCATAAGCTCTCTAAGCGTTAGGAAAGTAAATGAGTCAACATTTTGATTACGATTTAATAATTATCGGTGCTGGCGTAGGCGGTCATGGTGCTGCCTTGCACGCAGTTAAGTGCGGACTGCATACTGCGATCGTAGAAGCAGGGGATATGGGAGGAACTTGTGTTAATCGCGGCTGTATACCTTCTAAAGCACTGCTAGCAGCCTCTGGAAGAGTAAGAGAGTTAAGAGACGATCGTCACCTGCAAGGCATGGGTATCCAGTTAGGAGGAGTGCAGTTCGATCGAGGGTCGATCGCCGACCACGCTAATAACTTAGTCAGCAAAATTCGCGGCGACTTAACTAACAGTCTCAAACGTCTCAAAGTCGATACAATTCGAGGCTGGGGAAAAATAGTGGGTCCGCAAAAAGTAAGCGTAGTCACCGATAGCGAAGAAAAAACTATCACTGCCAAAGATATCATGCTTTGTCCTGGTTCTGTGCCTTTTGTGCCTCCAGGAATTGAACTGGATGGGAAAACGGTCTTTACCAGCGACGATGCAGTTAAATTAGAATGGTTGCCAGATTGGGTGGCAATTATCGGTAGCGGTTACATCGGTCTAGAATTTGCCGATGTTTACTCCGCTTTAGGCAGCGAAATCACGATGATTGAAGCCTTAGATACACTAATGCCTACCTTCGATCCAGATATCGCCAAAATTGCCAAACGAGTTCTCATCGACCCTCGCGACATTGAAACCTATGCCGGAGTGTTCGCAACTAAGGTAACTCCTGGTTCTCCTGTAGTCATTGAATTAACTGACGCGAAAACTAAGGAAATTGTCGAGGTATTAGAAGTAGATGCTTGCCTGGTAGCCACAGGTCGCATTCCCGCCACCAAAAACTTAGGCTTAGAATCTGTAGCTGTAGAAACAGACAGACGCGGCTTTATTCCCGTTGACGATCGCATGGCAGTATTAAGAGATGGAGAACCCGTACCACATCTCTGGGCAGTAGGAGATGCTACTGGTAAGATGATGCTAGCTCATGCTGCCTCCGGTCAAGGCGTGGTAGCAGTAGAAAATATCTGCGATCGCGACAAAACGATAAACTATAGCAGCATTCCCGCCGCCGCTTTTACCCACCCAGAAATTAGCTATGTTGGTTTAACCGAACCAGCAGCTAAAGAACTAGGCGAGAAAGAAGGCTTTAAGGTAGCTTCGGTCAAAACCTACTATAAAGGCAATTCTAAAGCTTTGGCCGAAGGAGAAACCGACGGCATGGCAAAGGTAATTTATCGCCAAGATACGGGAGAGTTGTTAGGAGTTCATATAATTGGCTTACACGCCTCCGACTTAATTCAGGAAGCTGCTAATGCGATCGCTGCAGGACAACCAGTACAAAATCTAGCCTTTAACGTCCATACCCATCCCACCCTCTCTGAAATTCTCGACGAAGCTTATAAACGTGCTGAAGTTGCTGTTTAATACCAATTTTCGTTTAAGATTGCTACAATCCGATTAGGAAAGGCAACAGCTCATCTGGCAATAGGTAACAGATTCTCCAGAATTGATGTGTAGCAGTATTTTTTCAAATTAGGATAATTTAGCGAACAGTAAAAAAAAGGTGGGGTTTCCCACCTTACAAAACTTTTCATATTTGTCAGCTATCTTAATCTTAGGTAAAGAATTGTCGAGGGGATTAATAACCAATTCAAGCTTATTAATCCTTGTTAGGAGAGCCAATCTTAGATAGCGATTGCTAATTGAAATTTTCAGAAATTTTTTTTAGACAAGAAGAAAAGTTTAAGTCGTTAAATTGGTTACATCATCTCTCATCCCCTCCTAGTAATCTAGATGACAAATACCCTCCGATTGCTTATTTAGACCGCCCTGAGTTCCAGTGGCGGTTTTTTCCCTCTCTACAGAGAAGATTACACGAACTTCAAAAGAAAAAATAGTTCTTCTAGTCCATCTTTATCGAATCTTTAAAGAAACCAAACTTGACCGACGAGAATTAATCGTTAAATCTCGTCCAAAAAGGTGATTTCTTCTTTATTATCTCCAATAAATTCAATTACAACTATGTGAAGTAGGGAAAAAGATAGTGCTGTCACTACCTTTAGTAGTTGTAAATATGTCTTAATTTATTCTTCAGTATTGTTGCTTATTATATAGGTATATAGCATTTATAACCAATCAAATAAAATCACTATAGTTAATTAAGTAGCTGGGTAAAATTAATGTTAAGCCTGATCATTATTGGAGTTGAGCGATCGCCCGCTCAATTAACTCACATCCTTGCTCCACACTCTCTATGCGAGATAACTTATCCCGTAAATGAGAAGCCCCGACAAATCCCTTACAATACCAAGCCATATGCTTTCTTGATTGCAGGATGCCTCGATCGCCTTTATATTCCCACAAACCCCACAAATGCTCTTTAGCACATTCCAAAAGTTCTACTGTGGTTGGTGCAGGTAGAACTTCACCAGTTTTGAAAAAAATGTCAATTTCTCCCACGAGAAAAGGATAACCCAAAGTTCCCCGCGAACACATCACCCCATCTGCAGCAGTTTCCTCTAAGCAGTGCACCGCCGCTTCTACTGAAAAAATATCCCCATTCGCAATTACTGGAATAGAGAGAATTTCTTTAACCCTTCTAATCCAGTCCCACCTTGCTGCACCATTATAACCT
>JBFRWL010000069.1:0-6477 GCA_051439565.1 Prochloraceae cyanobacterium | reverse complement strand
AGTGGACGCTCGGTCAACTTTACCAAAACTTACCTAACTTCTTCACCTCATGCCGTACATTACACTGGGACGATATCTGAAGATGGAAAGAGAATGCAGGGGAAATGGAAAATTAGTTGCCTTTCTGGAATATGGGAAGCACAACGCAGTGATGATAACCTGAGCTTAAACAAGATAATTCGTCGGGAATTGAAAGAGCCTGTATCTATTTAAGTACTATTTAGTAGGGCTTCGTTGTCAGAGCTATTCCCTAAATCGCGCTTGAATTTTCCTCACCGCATTAGCTAACTCGTACAGTGCTGTCTCTAAAATCACCACCCGACCATCGGGTAAATCTAGCCGCATACTAATACTGGTTCGACCTGAAGCCATCCCCTTTGGCATTGCAACTATCTCAATCTCAGAGGCATCATCTCCTAGGTAAATTACTTCTTTATCGAGCAGGTCGCTCCAATGCTCTTCCGGTTCCAGAATCGTATGAAAGGTCAGCATCGTCTCTCCTTAATAATTTTCTTAGACCCCTACCCTAACGTTAACTCTAGATAAAATCCGCTTCTTATTCTCAAATAGCCAAGCGCTCCAACTCCCACTCTTTATCCACAAATTCACACCAGATAATTTAAGTGCACAAGTTTGATATTTCTCTAATCTTTTATCAAGTAAAAGTAGGAAAAGAGAATTGAGTAGATGTCCACATCTCTCGGTTGAGAACCAAACTAGAAGATGACCCTAGCAATCCAGAATTCATTCTGACTGCTAGGGGGAAAGGCTATCTGTTTCAACGGGTTCTTCAACCCTCAAACGAGTAAATTTTGAATTTTAAATTCCCCGAAGAGGTCCCGAGAGAAATACTTAAGTGGAATCGTAGCGCGATCAATCGGTGTGATGATCAAAAAGCTCTAAGTTAGAGCTTTTCGATGGGAGCTGTCTCTTGCCCTTCAAGCCAGACAAATTTTGACAGGGCGATACTTTAAATTCTTTAGGAAATAAGTACATCAAGAAAAAATCTAAGGTTGTCGATTTGAGAAAGCCTTGGAGAACGGCAACTGTCCCAAAGCGAATCCCTGTGACTCTTTGCTCTTCTAAAATCTTGTTAATGTCTTCTTTCTTTAACAATGCAGCCTGTTGAAGATACCAACCTAATCGTTTTCGAGATTTCTGTTTAATCAGATCTGGCCAATCCTGTGCGAAAAAATCGGCTGTTTCTTGTTTAATCCAGCCTCTAATTGCTAGAATTTCTCCCAAACGCAGATCGGGGCTATGAACTTGATCGTGTAAAGCCACCTCAATCTGAGCTACAGACACTAAGTCAGCCTCAAGCAAAACTATTCCTAGACGTTTGGGGCAGATAGAATAAGGAAACTGTTTAAGCGGAACGGACTTAATTTCTCTTGTTGACATGACCGATGCTATTGGGGCTCTAATTGAGATGATTATGATTCCAATTAAGCTGATGATTTTAGCCACAGACATCCGTTAAACAGCGCAAATCCTCTGATGACCAACAGTTTTTTCACTTAAAAACTTAGAAAGTCCTGATTTAAGTTATCTAGAGCTTAGCTGATTAACTAGAGATTTTATCAAGCAAATAGCAACTTATACCAATTCTCGAAAGTAACTGTAGACTTAGTTGAAATGAATTGTCGATATATGATTATTTCAGCCTTTCGATCTAGCTAGCTACTTTAAAAAAAAAGGATTAATCAAAGAACCACATTAATGCTGCTTAGCCCGACCAATTTCCTTTCCCGCCTGCCAAATTCTGTAACGAACCTCGAAGCCTTTGGGAACATATACCACCATAGGCAGCTTGCTATTATAGCGCTGTAGAAAGCCTTCCCCCCTCACTGTTACGAAGGCATCAGTTCTTTTGCGCTCAGGACAGCTCATCATCGTCGAAGCCGGACCGCCCACATTTTCCAAGACAAAGTAAGTATATCCCCATCCCTGCACCACCCGCTTATCGAGAGCGCCAGCAAACCATGTTAAGTTACAGTCCACCGAGAGGGTCTTACCCACAATGATCTCCACCTTCCGTTCTGCCTCGTTTTCCACTGTGGGAACACGAAACACCATGCGCTCGAAACCTCTGTGTGCAACTGGATAGGGCTTAAGGTCATTCGGCTCGACTCCGACGGCGATTCCAAGGGGTGATAGCCCTGCCAGTAAAATCACGAGCCCTAGAATTCTCATCTGTTTTAATTACACCTTAAATCGAAATAGCATGACATCTTGCTCCCGTCGCGAGTGCGAGGTAAACAATTATTACCAATCTCCATCGTTAATTTAGGAGCCTGCTCTTTCAAATTATAGTGTTGCGCAATTTGCGACCAAGGCACAATTTATCGCTTCTTTACAAAGAGACGAACTGGAATTAATCAAGCAGAGTCAAGAACATCTATGCTTATTCTCCAACCTGAAGAAGTGCAATATTGCTGTGTTACCCATCAAGGAGGACCTCCAACAGAAATCTTACCTGGTCTTAGCTATTATGGGCATCTATTTGTCAAAGTCAAATCTTATGCTTAAGACCAATGGTCAAATGCGCTCAAAGAGTGCCGAGAGTTGTTAGAATTCAAAACATCAGTTGTGTCAATAATTGTTAAAGACTCAACAGGATTTACTCTCTGGTCTGAGGATAAATCCGTTAAGCGCAATCTCAATCAACCAGCCAGTGAAGTTACACCCCAGACTAGTGCGACTAAAAAGCCAAAAGCCTCGCTAAAATATCGAGGACAATCCTATTCTAAATAAACTGTTCTAGTTAAATAGTAAAAGGCGAAAAAATCTCTTTTGAGTTTCTCGGTTTCTCTAGATTGAAATTAACTAGCTACATGACTATCTTCTTACTCAAATGATGGAGCCTTCTCAAGAGAGAAGAGAGATTCATCTTTTTTTCTCTTCCTTGAGAGCGAGCGACTGTTAAATTAAAGCTGAATTGGTCATTAGTTCGACTAAAGCTGCTCCTTCGTCAGCCCGACTGTGGTAAATTCAGCCAAATACGTACCCAAGCCACCATCTCCAGAGACAGGGCAAGAGGTATAATGCTTAGCCAGATTTTGGCTGACCGCTATACTTTATGTTCTGGATTATTAAAATCACTCTGACAACCTGCATCCCAAACTTCAGGTTGATTTCCGTGAGCGGGAATCCCGCCATTATCTTTCAACATTCTTGCCAAATGCATACAGTTCCAAGCTAAGAAAGTGGTATTTCTGTTCGTAAAATCGTTCTCAGGACCGCCAGAGCCAGGGTCTAGATAAGAAGGACCAGGTCCAACTTCTCCTAGCCATCCTGCATCAGCTTGGGGCGGAATTGTATAACCAATATGAGATAAAGAGAATAAAATATTCATCGCGCAATGTTTAATCCCATCTTCATTACCAGTGATTAAAGTTGCGCCTACTTTTCCATAATCTCGGTATTGCCCTTTTTCGTTTAAAACATGAGTGTAACCATACATTCTTTCTAAGACTCGATTACAAACAGAACTCTTTTCTCCCAACCACACTGAAGTACACAAAACCAAAATATCAGTTTCATCAATTTCTTTTTGAATTATCGGCCAATCATCTTGGTCCCATTCATCTGTTTGAGACATATTTAATCCTAGTCCTGCTGGTATTTCGTAATCCACAGGTCGAATTACTTTGGTTTTAACTCCATTGGCTTCAAAAATAGTTTTGGCAATGTTAATGACACCCCTGGTGTGAGATAAAACAGGCGTTCTATTAAGAGTGCAGTTCAGAAAGAGAGCTTTGAGATCGTCGTATTTGACAGGTGCATTCTTGCACTGATGGTCGGTTATTTGTTGTAGTTGTTTTGACATAAATATGGAATTATTATTTGAGTTTCTAAATAGGCGCTAAACACAGTCATTACTGGGGAGCACTAATAACTAAAATACCAGCTTGACCTCATCTATCGGAATAACTTTTAACTCCTTCTCTGAAAGCACCGTCAAATAAGGCTCAAAATCGACTCAAAGTCTTTTAGCCCCTTGACTACACTCAACAAAATCCCCCAAGCCATTCATCTGCTTGGGGGTCAATTAATTATCAGTTATGATTCAACAATTAACCAATCTTAGAAGCGTCCGGCGAAGCTAGAACGATTCCGATTGCCACCACCTCGTTCTTCACGGGGTCTGGCTTGATTAACTTTGAGGGTGCGACCGTACCATTCGGCTCCATCTAGGGCTTCAATCGCCGCTTCTTCTTCGCTTGGTGTCTTCATTTCCACGAAACCAAAGCCACGCACACGACCCGTCTCCCGGTCAGTGGGGAGGTGGACTCGCCTTACCGAACCATATTCAGCAAAAACTTCATTGAGGTCTTGTTCGCTAACCTCATAAGATAGATTACCTACATAAATCGACATAGATTGTCTCCGTTTAACAAAATGGGTGTAGAGATTGAGCTGTCGGAGAGAACCTTGAATTGAATGTTCCCTTTTTTATTTACGGTGACCACCTCAAATTGAAACGATTTCAATAAGGGGAAATTTAGCGGCATAGTCTAGAACCCTCAATAAATATATTTAGTTGGGTAAGAGAAGTGAGAAGAGACAAAAACTTAAATAATGATCTGGCAATTATGGTTGATATTGATTGGCTTGAACTTGCTAAAAAGCAAGTCAATCAATGAACGATTAAAGCAATAAATCGTAATAAATTGATTCTTGTTTCTAAAAATCCCGAAAACACTTAGAGTATAGAGACTGAGAGTAATTATTTGTTAATTTTTCATGAACAATTCAGCTCGTCGCTTTTCAGACGCATCTAACCAGCCAGAGGATAATAACTCTCTATCTAAATACATTCAATCCCTAGAGCCATCAGCAATAGCTCGTTTATCTCAAGTCTCCCCTGAGCTGGCTAGTGTGATGAATGAAAAATTGCGTCAGATGTTGGGAATTTTACCAGCTACACACTTTGAAGTTACTGTAACTACTGAGCTAGAAAATTTAGAGCAACTTCTCGCTTCAGCCATGCTAACTGGTTATTTTCTTCGCCAAGCAGAAGAAAGAATGGGGACGGAGCAATATTACTCTCTCTTGACTGAAGAAGGAGAGTTAGAACGAGATTAGTATTCATCGCTTGAAGGGGGTTATTCAGATTTTGTCGATAAAGTAAATAGCAACTTACTACATTTCGAGCAGCCTATTTTTATCTCCAAGGCATAAAATTCCAGCCAGGATACCCAAAATACCCAACCGAGTATCTGGAGCACTCAGGCTCAAAATATACTCAAAGTCTTCTAACCCCAGTTCTTGAATTAAATGAAGCGCTTCTTCTGCTACTTCCAGAGGATCTAACTCCAACCATTCACGAAGACCGGGGTCACGAATTTGGTCAGCAGAAAATATTCCATTCCCTATTTGCTTGCTATGTAGGGAATGGAATAATTGCTCAAACTGCTTCCAATTAAGGTTTTTGCCTTTAAACAACTTGCTAATCCAACTCTGGCTAACTTCCAAACCCTGAGCTATTGCCTCCTGAGTTAATTTCTCTCCCGTCCTAATAAATTGACGACAAAATTCAAGCAATCGCCACCTATCTCCTTGTTTCTTGGTAGCAGCACCAGGGCAGAGTTCAACAATGTTTTTGTTATCGATCGTGCAGCCTAATTCCTCCAGAAAGGAAAAATCCCTCTCACTCGCTGCCAGGTAAATAGTAAATTTCTTATCTGGAAACAAATGCGCCCTTGGTCGCCCAATTAGCTGGATATATTCTGCATTGATTAGCGAACGATAATAATCATCAAATCCCTCTAAATTGCCAAATAAGGTGCGATACTTATCACTTGCAGCACCAAGGTTAGTCTGGGGTGTTCCAAAAGCTGCAATGGCTTCCTTGCCAAGGAATTTATTACTACCTCGATTTTGAACCCACCACCATCCCTCTAATTCCAGGCTCTCTGCATATTTCTTGAGTCCTAAAATGGCGATATCTGGATGAATGCTTCTGAGATGCTCGGCACAAGTTTCAGCTCTCTGAAGGCATTTATTAGACCAATCGCTTGATTTCATTCCCTGCATCTCAAGATTAACTACCCTGAGATTCTTCAAAGGATTATGCTTCTGCTCAATTTCGATAATTTCATCAGGATGGCGATCGATAATGCGAGCCGTAATTTCTTTATTGAGCGTAGTATCTAAAAGTACTACAAAACGCATACTGGAGAGAATATCAGAGGAGCGATCGTCTTTAGTCGTGACTAGAAGCTTAACCTCTCCCAAATATTTGCTAATCCTCAGAGAACCTGGTTCACCATTCCAAATCCTCAATAATGGTTCTAACCAATTGGAATGAATGTTCAATAAGTTCTCTTTGGTGCGAGACCAAGCTTCTCGTCTTTGGTATTTATTTGCAGCGATCGCTACTCCCTTCCTCTGTTTCTCTACTTTAGCTACTTCCACAGAATCTTCTGGGGTTGATATGAGTTCGGCAATCAGGAGGCGAGCGGAAGCAAGTTG
>JBFRWL010000068.1:0-7985 GCA_051439565.1 Prochloraceae cyanobacterium | reverse complement strand
GCAAGGACAGGGAAGCAAATATTATCCAGTTAAATTTATCAATAATGTTAACGCCTTTAAAGGCTACACTAAACAACGATGTCAAGCATTTACCGCCGATCGCTCCCAACTATTTATCCGCAAATTGAGCCTCGATAATCCACAACAACATCGGGTGTTGCCAGAAGTAATTTCTAAAGAACCTTTGGGACCTGCAGTAGTAGACGATGATGCCGAGTGGTTTGAAGTGGTTAAGTGGGTAACATACGCTCTGATTGAAGCAGAGGAATTAGGGATTAATAGCACTAATCTAGAAACAATGAAGCAGTCTCAAAATCCTCAAATTAGACGTTTTTTGGGACTTGAGGGAGATTTGGGTCAGACTTTAGGTCTTAGCAATGATTTCACCCAACGCATTATTTATCATGTCGGTAACTACGGGGAAATTTACGATCGCAATCTAGGAAACAAGTCACCATTTAAAATACCTAGAGGTTTGAATAAGCTATGGAAAAATGGAGGTCTAATTTATTCTCCTCCCTTCCGTTAATTAAGAGGGGCAGTGTGGCAATAATGCTCGGTTAGGCTTTAAAGTCATATGGTGAGGCAAATTTAGAATTTAGAATCAATTTTGAGCTTAACCGAAATATCTGATAAGCGTTTTGGCGATTAATTTTAATCATTTAGATAAAAATGTAGTCTGGTCGCCAAAACGCTTATGGAAAAAGACAGTTGAGTGATCGCTACTACAAAAGTTTTTCCAGACTGACAAAAGAGGGGTAATACCAGTTGCAAAAATTACTGCTACAGATCGCTCCAGACCCCAGATTAGAGGATCAGGCTAAAGCTGCCATCTTAACGTCGTTATTTGCCAGTACATCTTGTAACTCTTCAGAATCTACCGTCTCTTTTTCCACCAACATTTGTGCCAACTGATCGAGGATATGACGGTTATTGACTAATACATCTTTAGCGCGATTATAAGCTTGGTCAACTAATTGACGTACTTCTTCGTCAATTGCAGCAGCAGTGTGGTTAGAAAAGTCGCGATCGGAGGCAATGTCCCGACCTAAGAAAACACTACCTTGCTGACGACCTAAAGCTACAGGACCCAGGCGATCGCTCATCCCAAAACGAGTCACCATCTGACGGGCAACTCTGGCTACCTGCTGTAGGTCATTAGAAGCACCAGTAGTCACTTCTTCTTCACCAAAGATAATTTCTTCAGCGAGACGACCGCCTAATGCTACTGCCATCTGATTTTGCAGGTAGGAGCGAGAATACAAACCAGATTCCATCCGATCTTCGCTGGGAGTGAACCAAGTCAAACCGCCAGCACGTCCGCGAGGAATAATGCTGATCTTCTGTACTGGATCGTAATCAGGCATTAGTGCCCCAACTAAAGCGTGGCCAGCTTCGTGATAAGCTACTAGCTGCTTGCGTTTCTCGCTCATCACTCGGTCTTTTTTCTCTGGTCCTGCTAATACCCGATCGATAGCATCGTTGACCTCATCCATAGAGATTTCGGTGAGGTTGCGACGTGCTGCGAGAATTGCCGCTTCATTTAATAGGTTAGACAAGTCAGCACCAGTAAATCCAGGGGTACGACGGGCAATCTTCTCAAGATCTACGTCTTTAGATAAGCTTTTACCACGAGCGTGAACTGCGAGAATTTCTTGACGACCTGCATAGTCGGGGCGATCGACTACTACTTGGCGATCGAAACGACCCGGACGCAATAGCGCTGCATCGAGAACGTCAGGACGGTTGGTAGCGGCAATAATGATAATGCCTGTATTACCCTCAAAGCCGTCCATCTCGGTAAGTAACTGGTTGAGGGTTTGTTCCCGTTCGTCGTTACCGCCGCCTAAACCTGCACCCCTTTGCCGACCGACAGCGTCAATTTCGTCGATAAACACGATGCAGGGAGCGTGAGCTTTAGCTTGCTCGAATAGGTCGCGCACTCTGGAAGCACCAACTCCGACAAACATTTCTACAAATTCGGAACCGGAGATAGAGAAGAAAGGTACGCCAGCTTCTCCAGCTACGGCACGAGCTAGGAGGGTTTTACCTGTTCCCGGAGGACCAATTAACAGCACGCCTTTAGGAATTTTGGCACCAATAGCAGTGAAGCGATCGGCATTTTTGAGAAAGTCAACTACTTCATTGAGTTCTAGCTTGGCTTGCTCAATTCCAGCAACATCGCCAAAGGTAACTTGGGTTTGGGGTTCCATTTGCACTCTGGCTTTAGATTTGCCAAAGTTCATTGCCTGAGAACCAGGACCACTTTGAGCGCGTCGCAGCAAGAGGAAGAGTCCTACTAGCAGTAAGATGGGCAAGAACAGGCTGCTTAAGATTCGGAACCACAAGCCGTCATCACTCTGAGGCTTAACAGCAATATCGACGTTGTTTTCCGATAGAATGTCGATTAATTTCGGATCGTAGGGTAAGTTGACTAATACTCTAGTTCCTGTTTGATCTGTAACTATTGCCTCAGAGCGATCGGCACTTAGCTCTACTTTTTCAATAGCGCCAGTTTCTACTTTATTAATAAACTCGCTGTACTTCCAACTATCGGGTTTTGTAGACGGTTGCTCTAAAAATGCTGTTCCTAGAGCGATGACTACTATCGCTAGTAGTGCGTATAGCCCTGCGTTTCGCCACTTTTTATTTTTGTTCACACTTTAAGTCTCCTAGGCTTGAGAATAGAAGATTACTAACTTAGTTTTGTATTCGGACTTGATACCGACCGAGGTCGAAGCCTCTGGTATTGTGACCAGAGCAACTTGTATTAATTAAGTCTTGTTAACTAATGTTAACGTTTCTCATGTACTCTGAACATAATTATTCTCAGAATAGGCTGTTGAGAAGGCAGAGAGTAGGAGGCAGAAGGTTGTCCCTATGACTAAAGGTAGGGGATTCAAAATCGATTGCTGGAAACTTCGAACTACGCTTTCTCATTCCAAGATGAATGTTTTTTCCCTTCTGCCTTTCCCCGAAGGGGCTAGTCAGTTGAACACCGATAGTTTTAACCTTCGCTTAATATCCTAGCATTGACACTCCCACGTTTTTAGCACAGCGGAAACGTGGGATTCTTCCTTCATAGGGATCTTCGCAGACCTATCCCTCCAGAAGCTGGGACGGTATGCCCTACCGCCACGACTCCACGTTGCATGACTATTTGGGCTGCTGCCACATCTCTATCGGTGGTGTAGCCACATTTAGGGCAAGAGTGAGTTCTTTGAGCAAGTTCTTTTTTGCCAGTGATGGTTTGGCACCTGGGGCAAGTTTGACTGGTTAGATCTGGGTCTACTCGTTCAAAGTAAACTCCTCGTTTCCAGCACACAAACTCCAGGATGTTGAGGAATTGTCCGAAACCAGCGTCTAAAGTATGCTTGCAAAGCATCCCTCTTGACATCGCTTTGAGGTTCAAGTCCTCCGCAAAGATAGTTCCCGCCTCATCACACAATTGATTGGCTAACTTGTAGTGAAAATCTTTCCTGCTGTTCGAGATGTGTTCGTGTAGTCGAGCTACTTTTCTGCCAGCTTTTTTCCAATTGCTAGAACCTTTTTTCTTTCTGTTCATTTTCCGTTGTAGCGATTTCAGCTTACTTTGGAGTGAGACAAAAAACTTGGGTCTAGCAACAAGCTTGCCATTACTGGCAGCTAAAAACTTTTCTAGTCCCAAATCTATACCCAATGGTTCACCATGAGGGAGGAGATCGGGGAGATCTACTTTCAACTTAAGAATTAACATGGCATACCAACCGGATACACGTCTGACTATTCTGACTTGCTTTAACTCAAACCCTTCTGGGATTGGTCTGGATTGGCGCATTTTCACCCAACCAATTTTAGGCAGCTTGAGTGCACCCTCTTGAAGTGGGTTGACTCCCAACTGAGGATAAGTAAAAGACCTCATCCTTTGAGTAGACTTAAATCTTGGGAAACCATGTCCTCTATACCACATAGCTACAAAAGCATTTTCTAGTCGCTTAAGGGTGTGTTGAAGAACATGAACGTGGACATTTCCTAGTTCCTCAAAGTCTTTTCTGGCTTGAGTTAAAGCTTTGCATTGAGTTAAATAATTAGGACGTTTGGCATCCGCAGGTATGATGTATTCTTTCTGGAGGTTACAAGCGTTAAGCTCGCACTGTCTTGAATTCACCCACGCTTTTCTTTGTGCCAGTGCATAATTATACACTTTACGACAGGCAATTAACCAAGACTCAAATGTTGAAGCTTGTTCGGCAGTAGGTTTTAGTTTGAATTCGTAAGTGCGAGTTAGCATGATAAAAATATAGCACATTTTATCATGGTGCTTAAAAGCACCGAATCGTCCTAACCTAACGCTAAAGCTGGTAGGTTTGCGGACTGCTCGTTTTTGCTATCAATAAAATATTTTTTTGTTTTTTATCTTGAAGCTAATCTGCATCTAAATTGCCGATCGTTCGGTTAGGAAATAAACCATCAAACCCTCTCCCCGTCACCCCATCACCCTCTCACCTCGTCAGACGAGGGCTAGCAAATTAAATGCTTGAGAGCTTAGCTTTGTGCTAACAACGATCCCGTTATAGCGCGCCAAATTGTAGGATTATTTTAATACTGCCGATTACTTGAAGAGGTATTCAAAAAAAAGATGACAGTTGCCAGCGCCATCCCCGCTTTTTGCCAAGGAATTCAATATTTTGGTCAAGCATCGCCCGAGTTTGATCAATATGGAAAACAAGCAGCGATCGCCCCTAATACAACCTCCATTGTCTCTCCTAGCGACCCAGCCGCAGTCTTTCAAACCCTGCTTGCTACCGATGCCCTGCGCTACCTGACTTTACAAATAACCGCCACGAAAGCTTCTGGTCATCCGGGAGGCTTTGCCAGTATTGCTGATGGGATAGCCGCCTTAGTGATGCTCGGTTACAAGAATATTATTACCGAAGTAGGACACCACGCCCCTGGATTTTACAGCAATATGTTCCTCGATCGCTCTCTAGAGGATATGGGGATTAAAACTGTAGAACAGTTGCGGGAACGCTTCCGAGAAATGCACGGACTCCTCGGACACTTATCTGGTTATATTCCCGGACTGCTTAATCCCGCTGGTCCCTTGGGACAAGGACAGCACTTTGCTATGGCGGGAGCAAAACTTCACCCCGACGTACTTTTCCCCGTTACCATTGGCGACGGTGGTTTGGGCGAACCCTACGTGATGAGCAGTTTTGGTCACTTTCACACCGCCTATCCCGAAGTTACCAACTTTCTGCCCATTTTGGTTTGGAACGGTTACAGTCAAGAACACCACAGCATGGTTTCTACTAAACCTAACGAGGAGATGATTGAATACTGGGAGGGTAACGGCTTCCAAGAAATAATCTTAGTCAATGCTAAAGACTACGACGATGCTAATCAACCTGGCGAATACGCAGACAGTACCCAGTTTTCCTTCGCCAAGCGACTGGAATTCACCCAAGCAGTCTTAGAAGCTACCGATAAAGCTGCTAAATCGGCAATGAGTGGCAAGTTAACAGTACTGATTGTCAAACAACTCAAAGGTGCTGGAGTCCACGCGCGAGGTGCCAAAGCCCACAACCTTTATGGTTACCATACCTTGGAGCACGAAGATATTGTCGCCGCCCTCAAAAACCTAGCTTTGCCACCTGAAGCTTGGCAATTAGTGCGGACTAACTTTGAACGCGCTGCTGGGGGACCTGCGTCTCATCACGTAGTTACAGAAAAAGAATTACCCGTACCAGATTTGGGAGAATTGCCTTTAGAAGAATTTCCCGTTAAAGGCGAGAAAAAAGTAGCTACTACCTCTATGGGCGAATTAATTGCTCATGTCGGTAAGAAAGATCCTAATTTCGTCATTTCCAACGCTGACGGCAATGCAGCTTCGGGAATCAATAATGTCAACATAGCTCTAAAAATTGTTCATCCCACCGTTGACGATCTCTATTTCCAGGGACCTCAAGGTCAGGTTTACGAACCCTTAAGTGAAGATGCTTGTGCTGGTTTAGCTGTAGGTCTATCTCTATTCGGGGCGCGGACTTTGTGGTGTTCCTACGAATCTTTTGCCATCAACGGCTTGCCGATCTGGCAGACAGTAATCCAAGCAATGGCAGAATTGCGCCGTCCTACTCCTTCTACTATTACTTTATTTACTGCTGGAGCATTAGAACAAGGGCGCAACGGCTGGACTCACCAACGTCCCGAGATTGAAAACTACTTTGCCTCGATGATGCGGAATGGGAATATTTTCCCCTTATTCCCTTGCGATGCCAATAGCATTCAAGCTTGCTATCAATGGGCGCTAGAAACTAAGAATAAAGGCATTACTATTATTGCCAGTAAGTCACCTTTGCCCGTACGGACGACTTTTGAGCAAACTCGCCAAGCTTTGCGGGATGGGGGAATCGTGCTACACGAAACTGAAGGCAAAAAGAAAGTCGTATTTGCTGTCATTGGCGATATGGTTTTGATGCCAGTATTTGATGCGGCTGTTCATTTGGAAGATGAAGGCATAGGAGTGCGAATTGTTAACGTTATTAGTCCCCGCCGCTTGTATCGTCCCAGTGACGTTGCTTGGGAAAGCTGTTCTCAACCTGACAGCCACTTCTTAGATGATGAGGGTTTTGCAAGCTTGTTTGATGGAGATGCCTTAATTGGCGTTACTGGCGGTGCTAGCGGTATGTTAGAACCAATTATGTTGCGTTCTAATGCTCCGCGCGATACTTTTGCTTGGAAGCGCGGCGAAACAGCTGCCAGTCCAGGACAGATTATGGAATATAATGGTCTGACGGCTGAAGCTTTGGCAAAACGAGCAACTGAGTTAGTCGATCGAGGTTAACTTATCATCGATTGATGTTTGCTATTAGCTTTATCTTTAGGTATTGGTGGTCTAACGGCTATCAGCCAACAGCTAAAGGTAAAGCTAAAAGTATGCAAGTTAAGCTAATCTCTGAGAGATATATTTAAGTGTGCTTCTGTGAACTACCGCAGGCTGACCTTTCATTCTTGAAACACTATCTGTAGCTGGAGTTTAGTCATTCTTGAAACACTATCTGTAGCTGGAGTTTAGGAAATTGGTATCACTTCTGACTTCTGACTACACCAATCAACCTTGCAATCTACTAAGTCTATTTTTTGCTCGCAGAGTTAGGCAAGTACCACTTAAAGTGTTGATAAGCAGTTTTGGATATTTCCTGAATCAGGGTTCTAGCTCTATAATCGTTGTGCGGGCGTTTAACCATGACAGCAGCGATGTAGCGCTTACCATTAGGCATATCCACTACACCAGCATCACCAAGTATAGAACCAATATCACCAGTTTTGTGCGCAATAATCGCACCTTTGTCTAAGCCTCTGGGTAAGAGAGTTTTCGTGCGAGTTCTTTTCATAATGCCCAAGATACGATCGCGCGATCGCAGAGATACCAACTCGCCTCGTTCGATTCTAGCGAGCAAATTAGCTAAATCTTTAGGGCTAGTAGTATTGGTTCCTTTTAAATCTGGTAGAGGATTGCGAATTACCGTCACTTTCATACCCCAATCGAGAAAGCGCTGATTTATGGCTGGCGCACCTCCCAAACGAGCGATCAGCATATTGGTAGCAGTATTGTCGCTGATGACGATCATTTTAGTTGCAGTTTCGAGAGCGCTAAATTGCGTTCCTGGCTTTCGATATTGCATTGACCCAGAACCTCTAGCGATCATCTCTGGTGTCATAGTTAACTTTTCATCAAGATGAATTTTGCCAGCATCTACATCCTCAAAAAAGGCAACGAGAATAGGAATCTTAATAGTACTAGCAGCAGAAAAAATACTGTCTGCTTCTACATCCACATAGGCACCATTATCGAGATCGACAAAAAATGCCCCCGATTGTAATTGAGGATATTTAGCAGCGAGAGCTTGAAATTTGTCTTTGAGAGAAGTAAGTTCTTTGTTTAGTATTAGCGGTAGAGGAAGGAGTTTGTCTTCAGTTGCTCGAGAGGTTTCTTGGCTCTGGGG
>JBFRWL010000067.1:0-4669 GCA_051439565.1 Prochloraceae cyanobacterium | reverse complement strand
AATTTAAGTATATTTCTGAAGGAGAAGGTAGCTCCACACTGCCCAAAAAAACTTATAAAAAAGAGCTGGCTCGCTTGCAATTAGAATTAGTCAAAATGCAATACTGGGTGAAACATACTGGAACCCGAATTGTAATTATATTTGAAGGACGTGACGCAGCAGGGAAAGGAGGGACGATTAAGCGAGTTACCCAGCCTCTCAATCCTCGTGGATGTCGGATTGTAGCTCTCGGAACTCCAAGTGATCACGAAAAAACCCAATGGTATTTTCAACGATATGTAGCTCATCTACCATCAGCAGGGGAAATTGTTTGTTTTGACCGCAGTTGGTACAATCGCGCTGGAGTAGAACGGGTAATGGACTTTTGTACTGATTTAGAGTACCAGGAATTCATGCAAACCTGTCCAGAATTTGAACGGATCTTAACCAGATCTGGAATTATTCTGTTGAAGTATTGGTTTTCAGTTAGTGATGAAGAACAGGAGCGACGTTTTCAGTCTCGTATTATAGATCCCGCTCGTCGCTGGAAACTGAGCCCTATGGATTTGGAATCACGCGATCGCTGGGTAGAATATTCCCAAGCTAAAGATCTGAGGTGTGCTCACACCAATCTTCCTGAAGCACCTAGGGTTACCGTGGAGGCAGATGATAAAAAACGCGCTCGCCTCAATTGCATTAGTCATATTCTGAGCAAGATTCCCTACGTCGATATGACCCCCGAACCTCTAAAATTACCCCCTCGTAAAGTGCCTCCTCATGACTATCTGCGCCCCCCGATCAACGAACAATTTTTTGTTCCCCAGTTATACTAATGTGAGTTCAGAGTTACTTGACTAACTCAAGAACAGCTATAGTCAGCATTTAATATTTAGGGTTGGGTTTTGAGTGCCATAGCCATCAAGGTATTTTGCGCTCCGCGCTCTGATTCATCGCCTTGAGGCTTCGTATAAAGCAACAATAATTTGAGGGTCAACTAGGGAATTCATCTTGGCAATAATCTTACCACGCCCTTCGGGCTGAAGTCAGAAGTCGTGATGTCAGTCGTCAGAAATAAACAGCCCGAAGTTGGTTTAAAGCCTCTTCATTCACTCAGTTTGAAAATAAAAATATTAATCAATTTTTGAATCCTTATCCGAAGGTGTATCCTTTAGGACTCCCTTTAGGGAGATGGTATAACTTGACCGAAGGGAATCCTTTAGGGCTGACTTCTGATTTCATATTTCTGACTTCGTGAAGCAAGCTCTGTTGTTGGGAATAACCAGTGAGAAAGTTAAACAGATCACTCAGATCTGCACCTAAATAAAATCTGTTAAACCCGATGGTCTTTAAGGGAACTATGAGTAATAGTTATTCATTTGCTATTTTTTGATATGACCCAACAGAATAATCAACAGGGTGATCGAACAAGCTCGGAAAATCCCAACGTTCCTCAACGTCAATCTAATTCTTCTTATAATAATAATTTTTCTATGGGAGATTCTAAAGTTGCCTTATCTCCCGATATTCTTGCTAAACAAATAAAAATATCTCAAGAAAATGCAGCTAAATCGGTTGATTCTTTGGGAAATATCGAAAAAAATCGCAATTGGTGGCAAAACCTGGGATTAAGAAACCAAATTGCTATGGGTGCAGTAGGTATTAGTTTTGTTTCTGCTGTGGTAGCTGGAGGTAGTAGCTACTACTTTGCCAATCATTTTAGCAGTTTAATCTTCGATAGCGCGATCGCAGCTGTAGTGGCTGGGGGAGTAGCAATTATTTTTAGTCGTCAAGTCAATCAAGAAATTGCACGGGTGAATCGGGTAGTTAACCAATTGGGACAAGGTCAATTAGATATCAATATCGGAGATAAACAACTAGATGAATTAGAACTTTTAGGAAGCAATCTTCATCAATTATCTAGTCAATTGCAGAGTTTATCCGACGAACAGATTAGAATTAATCGACAAAGACAGTTATTTAGTAGTGTGGCTTTTCGGACTCGCCAGACAGCAAACAAGCATATTTTGCTCCAAACTGCCGTAGATGGAGCGAGGGAAGTACTAGAAACTGATCGCGTCGTAGTGTATCGTTTCAATGATGATTGGAGTGGCACAATGGTAGCGGAATCCGTTGCCGAAGGATTCCCCAAAGTACTCAATGAAACCATTGGTGACCCCTGTTTTTGCGATCGTCATATCGCCCAATATCAAGCAGGAAGAATTCGCGCTATCAGCGATATTTATCAAGAGCCTGGACTTACTGACTGTCATATTCGGATGCTAGATCAATATAAAGTCCGAGCCAATCTAGTAGTACCTATTCGGCAGAAAGCAAAGCTGATGGGGTTATTAATTGCCCATCATTGTTCTGGAGCTAGATATTGGCAAAAAAATGATATCGACTTTATGAACCAATTAGCCACAGAAATTGAATATGGTCTTGACTATATCAATTTTGTAGAGGAACAGGACAAAAGTGCTAGAAAAGCCTGGTTTTTTGGCGATATTGCCTTTAGGGCTAGTCAAAACATGGATTTAGATGATGTTTTTAACGCCACAGTACAAGGGGCGAGAGACATCCTACAAACAGATCGAGTTATGGTGTATCGTTTCAACCATGATTGGAGTGGCACAATGGTAGCGGAATCCGTTGCAGATGGATTTCCCAAAGTTCTGGAAGAGCGCATTGACGATCCTTGTTTTCGGGGACGTTATGTAGATTTATATAGAGATGGTCGAGTTAGAGCGATCAATAACATTCGTACCGAAGCAGGGTTAACAGAATGCCATATTCGCACTCTGGAAAAATATGGAGTGAAATCAAATCTAGTTGCACCTTTACGTAAAGATGGTCAACTGATGGGATTATTAATTGCTCATCATTGTTCCCATCCCAGAGTTTGGCAACAAGAAGAAATTGAGTTTTTATCCCAATTAGCAACTCAAGTAGAATATGCCATAGACCGACTCAGCTTTATTGATAAAATCCAAGCCACAGCTGGTAGAGCTAGATTATTTGGTGATATTGCTTTCCGCGCCCGTCAATCCCTCGAAAAAGATGATATTTTCCGCATCACTGTTCAAGGAGCTAGAAAAGCCCTCAATACGGATCGAGTACTAATCTACAAGTTCAATCCAGACTGGAGTGGCACAATGGTAGCGGAATCCGTAGGAGAAGGTTTTATTAAAGTTCTGGATATGCGGATCAATGACCCTTGTTTCAAAGGGCGTTATGTAGATTTATACCGTAATGGTAGAGTCAAAGCAATCAATGATGTCTATCATGAGCCTGGAATGACCGATTGTCATCTAAGAACTTTAGAACAATATGATGTGAAAGCAAATCTAGTTGTACCAATTCGTAAGGATAATAAACTATTTGCTCTTTTAATTGCTCATCAATGTACTTCCCCTAGAGCTTGGCAAAAATCGGAAATTGACTTCTTTTCCGAGTTAGCAACCCAAGTAGAATATGCTCTAGATCATATTAGTTTTATTGAGAAATTAGAACAAGCCCGTGCTGAAGCCGAAACTGCATCTCAGGAACAAAAGCGACAAACCGAAGCTATTCAACACCAACTAGATGCTTTAGTAAAAGATGTTAAAAGTGCATTTAGTGGTAATTTAACTGCCAGAGCCAAAGTTACCGAAGGAGAGATTGGCATTGTAGCGAAGTTCCTCAACACCACCCTAGGCAATCTCCAACGGATTGTCTTACAAGTACAATCTGCTTCTGGCGCAGTGATTGAGACTGTTCATGGTTCAGAAAATAATATTAATAGCCTTTCTAATGATGCTTCTCGTCAAGCAGAAGCTATTACCACTGCTTTGGGACAAATTCATGCTATGGCGGAGTCAATTCAAGGGGTAGCAGAAAATGCCCAAGCAGCCAAACAAATGGTACAAGAGGCAAATGATAACCTAGAAGACGGCGATCGCACAATGAATCGTACCGTAGATGGTATCATGGCAATTCAAGAGACTGTAGAAGAAACAGCCCAAAAAGTTAAGCGTCTTGGGGAAGCATCTCAAAAAATCTCCCGTGTAGTTAATCTCATTCGAGATCTAGCCAATCAAACCCACGTCTTAGCTCTCAATGCTTCCATAGAAGCTAATGGCATATCTAGTGAAGGGCAAGGTTTTGCTGTAGTTGCCGAAGAAGTACGCTCCCTATCAGAACAATCCACCGCAGCTACTAAAGAAATTGAACAGATTTTAGAGGAAATTCAAACTGAAACTAATCAAGTTGCCACGGCAATGGAAGCAGGAAGAGAACAAGTAATAGCAGGAACCAGACTAGTCGAAAGCACCAGACAAAAACTCACCTCTATTTCCAGGGTAAGCGGACAAATTCGTCAGTTAGTCGAGAAAATGGCACAAGCAGCCACTGCCCAAGCCAAAACCTCTGCTTCTGTTTTTAAAACCATGCAAGAAGTAGAAACTATTGCTCAACATACTTCAGCAAAGTCTGTTACCAGTGCCGATTCTTTCAACAAATTACTAACAGTAGCCGAAGAATTAAAGGAAAGTGTCACTCAGTTTAAGGTTAAGTAGTTAGTGGTTGGTGGTTAGTGGTTGGTGGCTAATTGCTAATTGTTTATTAATGATACCTAATACCTACTAACTACTAACTAATACCTACTAACTTTCCTTCACAGAAAACTTTTTTAGCACATTCCAAATAAAATGGT
>JBFRWL010000066.1:0-18154 GCA_051439565.1 Prochloraceae cyanobacterium | reverse complement strand
AATTAGAGGAACACTCGGAATTCTACACTATCCTGATGTCGCGTCTCACAATAGTTGTCGGCGATCTCGCGTTAGCTGACGGGGGAGTGGAGAGGCTGAGATGGAGACAGAGAAAGGGTTGAAGGGATGTAGGCTGGCAGAAAGGAGAAAGATAGATAACTTGAGCTCCAACGGCCTCGATCGCTTCAGTTACACCAATAACTTTATGTGCGGGCAAATTATCCATAACAACTACAGCTCCCAACCATAATTGTGGGACTAAAACATTTTGAATAAACCATAAAAAGAGCTCGCCATTTAAAATTTTATCGTATTCAATGCTTTAAGAAAATTAGTTCGGTAGAACCATGAGTTCTACTGATTTGGCTCGGCTTGACCACCAGCAATTCTCATTGGGGAAAAACGAGAATGGAGCTGGCGAGCGCCAACGGCGATTCGCCAACCAAAACATTAAACTAAACGGTTTAGTCTGCAAGAGTGGTGCTATACCTCCGCAGTGCGGAGGTATAGCCCCAGCATAGCCAAGTCGGTAGAAGCCTGGTATTGACTTATATGTCATTCTCGTACTGAGTAACTTTGCACACCGCTATAATTCTTGAGAGATATAGCCTCTATCGCTAAATAATTTTCCAACTAGATCTTTAGTCAGATCGGGTAAAGGTTTGCGGTCATCAGTATTCCCAGGAGTTAATTTAAAAGAAAAAATTGCTAGTCGTGCGAAGGAATTAATTCAAACTCCGAGAGTTAGAAAAACCTTAGCTTTCCGTTTTCATCAGAACCATTCAGGGAGGTCAATTTAAATTTTAAGTGGGATGCTCCCTTAATAAGTAAATTTGGTGAAATATGTAGGCTCTTAGTTGCGATCGTTATTAATCTCTTTTAAGAAGGCTTTTCGCATTCGTCATAGGCGAGATTTTTTAGATTATGAAAAAAAGCTTTGGAACTAAGACTTAACAATCTGCACCGAACAATGACTCCGGCGGAGGACATAATTGCTAACACTTCCCAGAACCATTTCCTGAAGTCGAGAATGTCCTGTGCGTCCCATCACAATGAGGTCAGCACCCCAATCCTTTGCCAATTGGCAAATTACGCTACCAGGCTTCCCTTGAATCTGAGCAAATTCTGCCTTGACTCCCTGCTCAGAAGCAGACTTTACCAGGGGTTTTAGCCTCTTGAGACTTTCAGTGATAAACTGCTCCCATTCTTGCTCAAATTTTTCGAGATCGTAGCCCATGCTGATCGTGGCAGCATTGAGAGGGCTATCCTCTGCATTCAGGGAAAGTGCGTGCAACAACATAAGTTCGCTGCCTGTCAATTTAGCTAAAGTTAAGGCTGAGTCAAAAACAGTTTGGCTGGCGGGTGAATGATCGATGGCTACTAAAATTTTGGCGTACATCTGATGCTTAAAGTTAAAACGAAGCTCAGGCTAATTTAATCATTCTACTGATAAATTAAATTCTTGAACTAAACCACGTCTAGGTTGAAACCCGGAGTTTTTCCACTTCGGGATTAAGATGAGTCGTTACCCAGAGTCGATCGGCAATTTCAAGAGAATTGGCATTAATGTTATGCTCAAATTGTTTAACTTCTGCGATTAGCTCTGATTGGCGCTCATAGCAGGTATGATAAGTGACATCTGAACGCAACCATTGCCATAAGTGTTCAACGGGCATAAAGTCAGGACTATAAGCAGGCATTGGTTCGAGCTTAATCTTTAAATCTGCGGCGGCTGTTTTCACCTCTCCTGAACGATGATAGGGAGCGCCGTCCCAAATTAAGGTTATTTCAAGATCTCGGAATTCTGCTCGCAGTTGCTTGAGCACTTCAATAGAGTTCAGCCCATTGGCTTGGTCATAAGGAAAGAACCTGACCTGTCCGAGATTGTAGAGGTAAACTCCATAGCCATTTCACGAGTCGTTTTAAAGTCCATCTAGGTTTTGAGGGCTTTGGCTCTCGCTTTTGGGGTGGAGTAGCAGCTATTGATAATGCCTCTCGAATTTCTCTATCTAACCCTGAAATTGCAGGAGCAGATAAAGGGGGGGGATGACCTCCTGTGTGTCGAAAGGTCAAGGCATCCGGTCCGCTGTGATTATATCGAGGCAATAATAACTAGCTAAAACAAGGTTTGGCAAGGTAATTTCCTAGATACTGCTGTTTATTCATGTCCGACTACTTAGCCGAAATTCCCCACTTTAACCCACCTTCTTTTTCGCTAATTACTCACTTTTTCTTACTGTTAAAGAGACCTTTCTATTATTCAATAAAGACATCTAAGTTATCCTTAATTTAGCAAGAGGCTTCTATGTCAACAGAATCGAATCATAACCTGAGCCGGGATACTTAGGAAAGAAATCTCATTAGTGAAATTGAAAATAATCTCCACCAAGCAAATTGGCTCTTAGAACAAGCAAGACAAGTAGCAAAATTGACTCAAACGCAACTAGAAATTCAGAGAGAAAAACTAAAATTAGGAGCTGAATATATTTGGCCATTAATTAATTTTGAGAATAGTTGAGTTCAAGCTCAAAACTAAGAAATCGACGCAATTATTAGTTATCTCAATTCTCTTACTAACTTACGACGGACTATCGATACTACCTTAGATTTTTGGGTAGTGAATTGACCGGTGCAGTTAAAAAAGTTCGCTGGATGTTCGTAGGCAAGAATATAATTTCTAGTCAAAGGAAGTTAACGATGAGCAACGAATTGCTCGAATTTATGTTGATTAAAAAGAAAGACGCTCAATTTACGGCTTCAGCTGCCGAGAACTATAACTTTCGAGTTCCGCCCAGAACTGGCGAGTTTATCGAACTAAGCGAGTCTGACGAAGAGTCAGGATTTTATCAAGTTATTGCTATCGTATACGACGCAGACAATCCCGAAACACAATATATTTATGTAGAACTTGTAGCAACAGACGGAGCTAACTTCCATCAAAAGTTAGCCAACGGCGAACTTTAACCTTCCTCAGTTCCCGCAGTGCTGCCAGAGGATTTCTTGGCCATGCTATCGGAGTAAGTGGGGTGGCTACGCTGCATAACAAGTCGCTTCTTTATCTCTCTAGCTAATCAATGAGAATCGGGATAATTTTTCCTGGAGGACATAACTCAACTTAGAGAAAGATTCGCGCTCGAAGATCTCTTAGGGTGTATTTGCTTCTGCAAACGCACCACTAAAGCTAAGAAAAAACTCCATCATTTAAAGCTGGTTAATGCTTAATAATAGGAACAAATGAGGATAAGGAGGAGATCGCTGTTCGTTCACATACCAGTATTAAGTCAAGAATTAATTGAAGGGTTGAATATCTGTCCGGGAGGACATTATTTAGATGCTACTGTCGGTGGCGGCGGACATAGTAGCTTAATTTTAGAAAAATTCCCCGACGTTCGAGTTACTGCTATTGACAGAGATGAAGAGGCGATCGCCGCAGCTTCGGCTAAGCTAGCTCAGTATGGCAGCGATCGCGTGGAGTTTTGGCAGGGTAATTTTGCCGACTATCAGCCAAATCACCAGTTTGACGGTATTGTTGCCGATTTAGGAGTTAGTTCGGCTCAATTTGATATTCCAGAACGGGGTTTTAGTTTCCAACACCCAGCTAGTCTAGATATGCGGATGGATCGCACCCAGTCTTTAACAGCCGCCGAAATTGTCAATCATTGGGATGAAGCAGAATTGGCTAATATTTTTTATCAGTACGGAGAGGAGAGGTTTTCACGGCGAATTGCCAGAGTAATTGTCCAGCAACGTCCTTTGACAACTACAACGAAATTAGCAGAGGCGATCGCGCGTAGCGTTCCCTCTAAATACCGCTACGGTAGGATACACCCAGCAACTCGCGTGTTTCAAGCACTGCGAATAGTGGTTAATCAAGAACTTCAATCCCTAGAATCTTTTCTCGATCGATCACCTAACTGGTTAAAGATAGGGGGAAGAATTGGCATTATTAGTTTTCACAGCTTAGAAGACCGCATCGTCAAGCATCGGTTTCGCAACTCGCCTCTATTGCAAGTCTTAACTAAAAAGCCTATTACAGCCTCAGACGAGGAAAAAGCTCAAAATCCCCGTTCTCGCTCCGCTAAGCTTAGATTAGCTCAACGCCAGGTCGCTAAGGCCTGAATCTGAAATATTTACAGAGTTAATTCTAGGGTTTTTGTTACAAAAGTTAACTGAAGCCGCTTTTTATGGGCAATTAACTATAACTTTTGTAAATTTGGGTTGAATTTATCTAATCTCGTGAATTACAACAGTGAAAACTAAAGAAATTTAACTTGCTTTCCTTTATTATTGCTTTTTTTGTCGATATAAGTTTTTAAGATTCAACCAATGACACAACCATTTATCCTCTCTCCCCGCTACCTACTAGACGATCGCTCTCCTTGGTTAGAAGGTATAGACCCATCTCGTAACTATTGGATTTTTGTCAATGGTGACGTTAAACACAGCGTAGTAATTCCAGGATTAAGCGTGTCATCGTTAGAAGAGTGTAAAGAAGCAGTTTTGGGCTTCCGCAACCTGCAGCCACAGCAGCAGATGACAATAGAGCGCGTTGCTAGCAGCTGTACAATTCACTGCATAAGTTACAACTGCTACGCTATCGAAGGGGAAGTAGCTGGTGCAAAAACTTGGCATCTGTTCGATCAAGAAAGTCTAGAAAGTCTGCTGATGACTAGTCACCCAGATTGGCAACCGGCACCGGAACATGTCGAATTAGGTCGCAGACAGCTAGCAAATTCTTTTCAGCAACCAGCGTATATTTGAACTTGTTAGAGAGAGAAGTTAGCGACGTAGTTTTAATAACTCCTGGAGGGATGCTAGCAATTTGACTTGAACGTGTAAGATTTCCCTATCTGGAGTGAGAATAAATTGCCAAGCGACATTGACACCAAAGACAAGAGTTTTTACCTTACCTTGAATTTCTACTCTGATCTGGTTGTCTTCTAGGGTCTCTACTATTCCCTGACTGGGATATAGCGTCATTCCTTCAGCTTCCGCTTTCAGATAAGCCGCGATCGCTTCTCTTCCTACAACAGGTTCTTCAAAAGGTGGGTGCAGCGCTCCTTCAAGCGCGAACAAACTCGCTGTTGTTGCAAAATCCCCAGCATTTAGAGTTTCAAAATAACGTAGCACTACTGGTTCAGAAATTCCCTTAATGGTTAAGCCAGCAACAGAATTAGTGTATCGATTAGATTGAGCAACTTTCATCAGCTATTTTCAATAGTTTTATTGACTAGAAAATAAAAAAGCAGGATAGTTCCTGCTCTTTTGGACTTAGAAGCTTAGACTATAGCAATCCTGAAAGAGCAATGCTATAGCAGCATTCAGTTGTCATTAGCTAGCAAAAGGATCTACTCCCATGTCAGCCACAACCTTACGCAAAACAGTGATTTGTTGAGAAAATTCTAAATTTTGAATAGCAGCAAGCAGGTTTTGAGCTTGCGTACTCATTTTATAAGAAGGAGGTACGGGAACAACAACACCTTCTTCCATTAATTCTGCCAACTTGTACCAGAAAGCCAATTTGGTGTTATTGGTTAAAACTCCGTAAGCACGGCTAATTGGGTTCTTGATTTTGTTGATTAAGTCGCGCATGACTTGCAATTGCTCTTGGTGAGACATTTGCTTAATTTGGTTGAGTAGACCTTCAGCAAATTGTAATCTAGCAGCACCTGGAGCAGCAGGAGTAATAGAACGACCAATTTCAGTGTAAGCGAACCAAAGTAATCCTAACTGGTCGTCAACTTTGAGGCGTTTAAAGAGCGCGATCGTAGCTGGTACAGCATCAGCTAGTTGAGGGTTAGAGAAATATTTTAGAGCGGAATCGGTTGTGTAAGTCATAGCTATTAAGGAGGTTAGTGACAGCTAATTTTTCCATTGGCTGGAGGCTTTTTTTTGTCTTGCCTCCTCTGTTCCCATTGTGCAACATTTTTTAACAATCTGTGTATAAATGTTAAAAATACTTGACAAAAGAAATTCTCATCACCAAACAGTAGCTAAATCTTGTAACTGATTATATACTCAATAAAATATGCAAATTATAACTAAGATCTTCCTCCTGCCCTTCGCTCCATTGCAGTGTTATGCGGCTGGGTGTGGTAGGTCGATTAACAAGCATTACACCACACAAAACAACAATACAACCAACTAGCGAGATTGGATTGAGTACTTCAGGCAGCCATACCCATGCAATCGATAATGCTGCGACAGGAATTAGGGCTAATTGACCAAATAGGTGGGAGCAGTTTATTATCCAGACGTATCGGTTACCTGTGATGAGCGCGATCGCATAATTTAGTTATATAGGCCAAACTAGGGACATGAGACTGAAGGTGCTACTACCTACAGAAGTGCTGTTAGATCGGGAAGTAACTAAAGTTATTGCTGAGGCGGAAAACGGTCATTTTTGCTTGCTCCCGCATCACATTGACTTTGCGGCTGCTTTAGTTCCAGGTATACTTTCCTTTGAATTCGACTCAGGTCAAGAAGCATTTCTCGCTGTGGATGAGGGTATTTTAGTCAAGTGCGATCGAGAAGTTCTGGTTTCCACCTTAAATGCAATTAGAGACGACGATCTCGATAGATTGAAGCGAACGGTAGAGCAACAATTTCAGGTTTTAGACGAACGAGAAAAACTCACCCGTTCTGCCTTAGCTAAATTTGAGGCTAGCATTATGCGTCGCTTTCAGGAGCTAGGAAAATGAAGGATAAACTCAACTCAGCTCAAGAAAAACCTCGAGGTTTTTGGCGTATCTTTCAAAAACAGGTAGCAACTAAAGCTGAGCGGAAACTTAAGGCGCGAAAGGAGAAAAAAAGCATTTGGTTCGGCTTGGGAATGTTCGGTATGGTAGGTTGGTCGGTGGCAATTCCCTCTTTAATTGGTATTGCTATAGGAATTTTGATCGATACCCACATACCTAGTAAGTATTCCTGGACATTGATGTTATTAATTATCGGTGTTGCTCTTGGATGTCTGAATGCTTGGTACTGGATCGAAAAGGAGAGCCAGCGCGATCGATGATATGATTTTGGGTTAAATACTTACTTTATCGTTTGAAGTAAGGATTAACGAGTTTCGAGCGTGTTCACAAATAATTTACGATTTATAAAAAATAGCCCAAAACATTAGCTTGCAAGTTTAGCTAAATTAACTTTGGGCTATATTAGTAGTCGATATTTATTCGGCTTGGTTTTATACTGCTAGAGAAGCAAAAGTCTGGCATTTTTTGGGACAAATCTTAGAACAAGCCTGACAACCAATACAGTTGTCTTCATTAAGGATAATCATAACTTTCCGTTCAATGTCATCATCGTCGTCATCTTCTACAAATTCTCCATCTTCATTAACCGCCTTCAACATCATCACGTCACGACCGCAGACTTTATAACATCTGCCACAGCCAAGACATTTCTCTAGATCGATCGACTCAATAAATTGAGGTTCCCAGGTTTGCCCACCACGGGTCAAACTAGTTAAAGTTGCCATTAAGTGTTCTCCTTTAGATCGGTTTTGTGGTGTGTTCTTTACAGTCTCAAATCCGCAGGATAATATTTAACTGAATTTCAAATGACCCAGTTTTAGCAACGGATTTGTCTGACTATTTACTAAATAGTAATACGAACGCTTCAATTATTAGTTGAATTTGTTTTTTTTGTTGTCAAATTTAACATTTATTCAGCCTAAAAATACTCAATATTTTCTTTATAAATTTTGCTATCAAAATAGTGATGATTCTTTGCAATTGATTATTAATTTTAAACTATTAAGTGAGACAATTCAAAATTCAAAATTATTAATTCAAAAATTCAAAAGTTAAAAGTTTGCTGCAGAGAAAACTTAAGGTAAATTTAGTCTTATTCTTTTGACTCCGAGACTTCTAAAACCAGAGTGTATTTATAGCAATCTTAAATAGAATTGGTATGAAATAATATTATTTTGGTAAAAGCATGATACGCAAAGGACGAAGCTGAACTTGCCAGGGAAAAGGACGATCTTTAATAATTGCCCATTTTTCTTTAAAAACTTCTGCTTGTAGGTGGTAGTCTTGGGGATGGTTGGGGGGTTTATGAAGCTTGAGATGTAGAGTCATGCGGTGCTGTGTTTCGCTGGTAGTTACCAACCAGCAGGGGAAAGTATTATCGAGATCGGAGTCTTCAGTAAAAGATATTTGATGGGCACGCACGCCGACGTAAGAGAGGGAGTCAGGAATAGGTTCGACTACCTTGAGAATACATCCCCAGTCGAGAGCTCGGATCTTTTGCGGCGCTACAGCTGCAGCGCGGGAGAAATTTTTACATCCAGTAACTAAAGCAACGCTCTTGGTGGGTGAATGCTCGAAAATATCATGTTTTGAACCTTGAGCGGCAATTTTGCCCGTTTCGATAACTAATAAATTAGCACAGACTCGGTAAGCTTCTTCAAGGTTATGGGTGACAAATAAAGTCGCGCCTCGGTAACGGGCTAAACTAGCAACTAAAAGCTTTTCTAGCCGATCGCGCAGGTAAGTGTCTAAAGCGGAAAAGGGCTCATCTAACAAGAGTACTTCCGGTTGACTGGCTAAGGCTCTAGCTAAAGCAACTCGCTGCTGTTGACCGCCAGAGAGTTCGCTAGGATAGCGATCGCTAATTCCTGGTAACTGTACTGCTAGAAGTTTTGCTTCTACTCTTCTTTTAATAGTTAGAGCAGATAGACCCCTAGGCATTCCGAAAGCAATATTTTCAGCTATCGTTAGGTGAGGAAATAGAGCGTAATTTTGAAACAAAAAACCGACGCGGCGATCGCGGCTAGGTAGATTAATTCCTCGCTCCGAGTCAAATAATACCTTTCCATTTAAGACGATACGACCCCTGTCTGGAGTTTCTAAGCCAGCAATGCAGCGCATAATCAGGCTTTTCCCTGCACCAGAAGCCCCCAACAATCCTAAAGCCTGTTCGCGAGTACTAAAAGATACGTCCAACAAAAAACCAGGAAGTTGCTTTTGGATATCTACGATCAGTTCGACTTGTGACTGGACATTGGATTGATAGAGACGCAGAGGGACAGAAGTGTAGAGAGGATTGATTGATAGAGCAGCTCTACTGCTTACTTTAGTTCCTTCCGACCAAAAATTAACAGCAGTTACTACCCCTAGAGAAATAACGAGAATTACCAATACCCATACCAAAGCCTCATCCATTGCGCCACTTTCAGCAGCAAAGTAGATGGCAGTGGGAATAGTCTGGGTTTTGCCAGGAATAGTCCCAGCCAGCATCAGAGTAGCGCCAAATTCACCCAAGGCGCGAGCAAATGCCAACAGCACTCCAGAAATTAATCCTGGTTTGGCTAAGGGCAGTATAATCCGCCAGAAAACCCTCCACTCGGAAGCCCCCAGAGTTCTAGCAGCAGCAATAAAATTGGCATCAATTTGTTTAAATCCTGCTAGTGCAGCTTTGTACATTAAGGGGAAAGCGACAACCGTAGCGGCAATGACTGTCGCAGACCAGGTGAAAATAACTGTAATATCAAAAAACCTTAGCAGTTGACCGATCGGACCATTTCTCCCCAATAACAGCAGCAGCAGGAAGCCAACTACAGTTGGAGGAAGAACTAAAGGAGAGGTTAAAACTCCGTCAATCAATCCTTTAGCCACACCGCGATATCCCCACATCCAGCGTGCAGCGACAATTCCTAACAAAAAGTCGATCGCTGTAGCTGTAGCAGCTGTTTTTAAAGAAATCCAAACAGGAGATAGATCGATCATTAATCGTGTTGATTGTTAATTGTTGATTGTTGATTAGTGTCTGTTAATTGCTGTTTGTTATTCTTCCTTTTATCCCCCTTGTCTCCCCAAACGCCCCACACTTCCCACACTCCCCTCCCTCTCCCCTACCGGGCGGACGCAAAACCATACTCTTTAAACTTCGCCTCAGCTTCGGGAGTAAACATAAACTCGACGAAATCTTTAGCCGCTTCTGGATTGGGACTATCTCTAAGTACGGCAATGGGATAAACAATAGGAGTATGGGAACCTGGCGGTGCAGTTTCGACAATTTTTACCTGGTCTGAAACTTTGGTGTCGCTGTTGTAGACAATTCCTGCGTCTACATTGCCAGTCGCCACGTAGTTGAGAACCTGGCGCACGTCTTTGCCATATACTATTTTTGGTTTTAATTTGTCAAAGATGCCCAGGGAAGTTAAAACTTCCTTGCCGTATCTCCCAGCTGGTGCGCTTTCCGGTTGTGCTAGAGCCATCTTTTCCACTACCTTGCTGGTTAGGGCTTTAAAACCAGTTACTTGAGTATTATTCTTAGGCACTATTAACACCATCTGATTTGTTAGTAAATCTTGACGAGTTTCGTTTAGCAACAGACCTTTTTTTTGCAACGCATTCATTTGTCTAGGCGCAGCGGAAATGAAAATATTTACTGGCGCACCCTGTTCGATTTGACGTTGTAGAGATCCTGAAGAAGCAAAATTAAAGATAATTTTAATGTCTGGATTTTCTTGTAGATAAAGAGGCTTAATAGCTTCGATCGCATCTTTTAAACTAGCTGCTGCTGAAATAGTCAGCTCTATTTGCGAAGGATTATTTTGAATATTGTTAGTTTGACTACAGCCAACTACTAATACAAATGAGATGGTAACCCAGCCTAAAAATGCGATTATTTGGGAGATTTTCATGAAAAATCTGGGGAGAATTTTGGTTTTTACGCATTATAATTACTTTGTCAAAGACAAACATAGGATAAAAAGATGAAATTTAGCGCTCGTAATTCTCTGAAAGGAACAGTCAAAAGCGTTGTCATTGGTGCAGTTAATGCTGAGGTAATAGTAGAAGTTGCCTCTGGAGTAGAGATAGTTTCAATAATTACTAAAGCCTCAGCTATCAAACTAGGTATAGCGGAAGGAAAAGAAGTTTATGTAGTCATCAAATCAACAGACGTAATGGTTGGTATTGACTAATAAAATCAGATAGCAAAAGTCTGAGAAAGTAGTAGGTGTTAGGTTAGCCGGGAGTTTAAGCTCCCAGTTAAGTTGTTAGAAGAAAAAAATCAAACTAAAACCTAATAAGCTGATGTGCATCTGAATGGCAATTTCTACAGTTTAAGGAAAACTAAAAAATCCTCTCGCCCTCTATCTATAAAGATGCAAGTTAAATGCATAACAGCTTACCTAACACCTTCTCACAACTAAAATCCCCTAGCTTAAGTTGATAGCCTTTATTGCTCTTTCCTTTAATATTTATAATAATGAAATTTATCTAGATAAACTGTCAATTTAGTCACAAAATGATTGAATATTTTTATTAAGAAATAACCAATAATTTAAATTAGTTTACTAGCTCTTAGTTAAATTAATTTTACATATAAGTTACTGTTTGTAAAGAAAATTTTCCCCTCTCCCCCTCTCCCTGTATTCACCTTATTTTTTTAGTTACAAATAGTTTCTAAGTTTTATGGGTTGCGACCCAATGCAATTCTAACCAGAGACGAGGATTCTCGTGCTTGAGTCTGGACATCGGATCCCGTACTAGCCGAGTTGCATTAATATAGACTACTTCAACTAAGCCCATATTTTCTGCTATTTCCTTAAGCAATTCTTTCTTTGTTTGTAGCTGTTTAATCATTCCTTCAGGATAATAAACGCCAATGTAGTACAAGCGCTTGCCCAACCGTTCAATGTAGCATTCAAGAATTTTGACATAACAATGCTTGACTACTTCCCCCGCTTTAGGGTAATAGTTATTGACGACTGAGAGAAATTCTTTAGCTAGCGATTCTCGACTAATCATTATGCTATAAGTTAGCGAACAAGTTAATTATCTCTTAGATATGCACCAAAATCTGATGCACATATTTTTAATTTTCTTGTATTTTTTTTCCGTAATTGACGACTGAGAATTTTTACCTAATTTTAATTCGTCAAATATTACCTCTATGATTGGGCAACTTTTATGAGCTCTTTTGCACAATTTAGGAGGAGCATTAGCAACTTTAACAGTACGATGATTTTTTTGAGCCAATTCTAAATCCCGAACAAAAACAAACTCGTTATAGTCGGCTAAATTATCTAACCCGACTAAGTTCAGCCAAACCTCAAAGGTTAACCAAAAGCCTGTTTTACTTATAAGTCTTTTCCATCTGAGTTGCATGGTTTTGATTGGTATAGCAATCGTAAGTCATTTGTGAGAAAAGAACGGAAAGGAACTGTGTGATTTCTGTTCGCTGTTTCTTGTCTTTACCAGCTAATTCAAGAATCAAATCCGATTGCTTATAATAAATACCAATAATGGGCGGACAGTGATATTGCTGCCGCCCTCGATGTGAGATAATTATTTCAGACTAGATATGCCTCTTGATGAGTTTTGATCGTGCAGTCTGAGCGAGGGTAGGCAACGCAAAGGAGAACGTATCCTTTCGCCATTTGGTCATCATCTAAGAAGCTTTGATCTTCTTGATCGATTTCACCTTCAACGACCCTGCCTACACAACTAGAGCAAGCACCCGCACGACAGGAAGAGGGTAAATCGATGTCTTGTTCTTCTGCGGCATCAAAGATATAAGTATCTTCATCAACCTCAATGGTAACGTCAACTTCGGGGGGCTTTTTCCTTTTACCTTTGATTAGGCGAACTTTGTAAGTAGTCATAGCAAATATTGTCCTCTATGGTTAGTTGTTGCTGGTTAGTTAACTGCAAGATGCAGCACTAGGGGTACAGTCACCCGCACGGAATGACTTACCACAACCACAGGTTTCTGTGGCTTTGGGGTTGTTAAAGAGGAAACCACTTTGGGTTAAACTTTCTGCAAAGTCGATAACAACCCCATCGAGCAAGGGCGCACTTTTGGAGTCAATATAAATACGCACCTTATCTTGCTCGAAGACTAGATCGTCGGGCTTTGGCTGGCTAGCTATTTTTAAGGTATATTCGTAACCACTACAGCCGCCGTTGACTACAGCCACCCGAATGCCTTTTTCAGTTGCATTCCCATCCGAGGAATTACCTCGTAGGAAATTACGGAGTCGAAATGCTGCTTTTTCTGTTAATGTGACGCTCATTGGTGCAACTTCGCCTTAATCTTTATACGTTTACGAGTTCTTGTTCTTGTGCCAAAAGACCAATAGCTTTGCTGATGTTCTGTTTCGATCGACTGCTGCATACTGGACAGTCAGGATCGTGGTAGGGACGGCGTTTGGCAAACTCTAAATTATTTAAGTCCATGGTCAGCAATTGACCCAAAAGCGGCTTACCAATCCCAGTTATTAACTTGATCGCCTCCAGTGCAGCCAAACAAGCTAATGTTCCAGGAACCGCACCGACAACTCCAAAACCTCGTTTGTCCCATTCGGGTGGTTTTTCGGGAAAGATGCAAGATAAGCAAGGAGTTTTACCCGGAACGATCGTGGTTAAATAAGCATCCATTCCGTCCATTGCTGCTTCTACCATCGGCTTATCCCACAGTACGCAAGCAGCATTGAGCAGATCTCGTTCGGTAAAGCTATAGGCGCAACTTAAGGCAATATCTGACTGCTGCACCAGGGAATCTACGTTGTCTGGGGTTACGTATTCGGCGATCGCCTCCACTTCTATGTCAGGATTAATTTTGCTCAGGGTTTCTTGAGCTTTAATTAACCTTGGCTTACCTACCCAGTCATCGGTCATCAAAATCTGGCGGTTCATGTCGTCGAGGCGCAACTCTCCACCTCGAACTAAAATCAACTTACCAATTCCGGCGACAGCTAGGTAAAGAGCAACAGTTCCCCCTAATCCGCCTACACCACTGACCACTGCAGTTGATTGTTTGAGCTTTCTTTGTCCTTCTTCTCCAAAGCCAGGGAGCATAATTTGCCGCCGATAGCGTTCTAATTCCTTTGGTGTCAGTTCAAACACGCCTTTATTGCTCCTTGAATAGACTTCTTGCCAAAATAAATAAAACAATCCAATTAATTCGATCGACCTACTTATGCAAGAGGTCTATTCAGTTTCTATATCTTCGAGTAAAACAACGTTTGTAGGCCTTTCCTGAAGCACTTTAAACAATCTTGTTTCTAAAGGACTTTTGCTTTGAAATAACTGATAAGCTTCTGCTAGTGCTTCGCCATATTTGCTTAGTTTTTCCTGCTCGTTAAGTTCGGGAAACTTCTCGTCGATCGCCTCAATTAATAAGGAAAATTGCTTCAAAATGTGGAGGCGATTTACATTAACAAAGTGCTGATCGTATTCTAACTCAAAAAACTGAAAATACTGTTCTGCATCAGTAATTTCTTTGAATTTATCTAAAGTTTTTGTTGAGGTTAAATTTGTCATTTTATTTTTTCTCCCAAGTTTTTAATTGTTTTTTTAGTTCGGCTAATTGGCAATAAATATCGTAGGTTTTAGCGCTTTCTTCTGGCAATTTTTCGTAATCTATCGGTAACGCTTCTACCAAATCGTGCAGATCCATTTTCATTTGACCCGCTTTACTATTAAGCCGTTTAATTTTCTTTTTCAGCTGTTCAATTGCTTCGGGTGTGGGAACTTGTTCTGTTACTTGTACCATGGTCTTTACTTAGTAGTTAGTAGTTAGTAGCACCTAAGCTTTAGCAACTTCAGGAAAACGCTGAACAGTTTTTATCCCAGAGTTAACTAATCTTTCTCCTTGAGCGGCTAATTTTGCTAGGGAGACATAGCCAAAACGATGTGCATCTCTTAGGGCTCGAGCAGTTAACATTAAGTAACCACTCCAAACTAGTGCCCAACCAAAACCTTCATGATTTAAATCAATAACAACTTGACAAAGTTGACCCGTTTCTTTTTCAATTAGGGCTGCAATAGCGCGGTAAAAACAGAGAATTCTCAGTTGGGTTGCTGGATCTACTTCTCCTTCGAGAGAAATTTTACTTTTCTTTTCTTTACTAACAACAAAGGAGGATAAAACTAATTCGTCCGTCCATTTGCTATAAACTCCAAAAGTGTCGTAGGCGCGTACTTGTGTGGCTAATTCTTGTAAAAAAGCACTTTCAGCAACGATCTCGCTGGGAGTTTTTGAATTTGTAGTTGTTGTACTCATGGTAGTTAGTAGTTAGTTGTATGATTTCTGACAGACTTTCTCTAGAAGTTCTTTGCTTGCGAATTATTTACTCGTCTTCGTCTTCGTCCTCAAAATCAAATTTTTGTTGGGACTCTGCTTGCAGGACTTTACGCAACCAAGGTGGGGGATTTCCTTTGAGTGTTTTTACCAAATTTGTAAGAATCTCTTCAATCTCTTGATCTTCAGTTCTTGCTTTAATTGGAGTTACTTTTCTGCGAATTAAACGAGCTGCTGCACTCCCACCGATCGCGGCGACATAGACAATAGTACAGTCAGAGAGAGCCTCGATTTTTGGTACTAATTTATCTTCATTCCCATCTTGTTTGAGATTTCCCTTAAACTCCAGAGTATTTAAAAAGTTGTACCCTTCGGTAGAGACATCATAAACATCTATTTGTTTTGCCGAACCGAAGTGAGCATTGATATGAACTTTGTCTTGGCTAGCAAATGCAACTTTCATACTACTTCACCCTTTAATTTTGCTGAAAATTATTGCTAATTTGACCGGGAAAATCTAAATACAAGCCAGCTTTTCCTACAGCAGTTTCTATTAGTCTTCCTGCTTCAAATGATAGCTGTTCTAGAGACTCAAACCCAAAAAATTCAACTTTTTTTAGAATCTGATAAACCACCAAGACGCCACCACAGAAAACTAGCGCTGAGCTAAACTTTTTACTGGTTAAATTAATAAAAGTTTCAGTTGAGTGACCAGTCCTTTTTTCTATACCAATAGCTAAAGCGCGATAAAAAGCAGAAACACGCAATCGGGTTAGCGGAGCTATTTCACTATTTTTTTGTTCTTTATCTGCAGGTGACATTAAAGATTTTAGCAGCGCTTCATTGTCGTACTTCTGGTAAATGCCACTAGTATCTTCAGCGCGAATTTGTCGAACAAGCTCTTGTAAAAAGATACCCTCAAAAATTCCAGGCTGTTTAATTTTTTCTAACGTGTTAAGTTTACTCATGACTCTACTTCCATTTGCAATAGTTTTTCAGTTAATGTTAATGTTTAGCTTCTTCTTGTTCGAGGAAAATATTGCCCAAGTCAAAGAGAAATTGGATTGTGCCTCGATAACCGACTAAGCAGCGCTGACCATTCCCCAAGCGATCGAAGATGGGATAGCCCATGCGGTAAAGAGGAATACCGAGTTTTTGGGCAATTTGTTTGCCGTGAGAATTAGTAATTATTAAGTCCGAACCAGCAGCTAAATCGGCAAAATCCTCCAGATCGCCAACGGTTACTTCATCTACAGGCAGTTTTTCTAATAAAGGAGATTTAGTAGTTGTTACCGCCGCCTGAATTGTGGCGCCCATCTCCTGCAATAACCAACTAGTTTGATAAAGTAAATCTGGTTCTAGGGCTAAGGACACCCGCTTGCGACCAAAATAGAAATGGGTGTCGAGCATGGCATCCTGTAGTTGGCGACGCTGACGGGAGTATTTCTCCGGTACTTGAGCCGAAGAACTGGTAAAGTGACGAGCCGCAAAGCGGCGCCTGTGGCGAGCGCAATGATAACTAGCAAGTTGAGATAGTCGCCAGATAAATTGATCTACTGTAGCTAAGCCAGATAAGCGAGGAAATACCTCATAACTGATACCGAACTTTTGCTTTAAAGTTTCAGCAGCAGCACGCATACTTTCCCCGATCGCCAGGGTATATTTGGATTCGTTTAACTTGCGCAAATCTTCTAGAGTAGTACCGCCAGAAGCTGTAGCATTGTATTCGTCTTCTAGATGTCCGTCTAGAGATTCAGACAGATCTGGCACTACCAAAGGATAAAAGCCAAAAGCCTCGACAATTTCTTTAATCTCGTCCACATCTCCAGGGGAAAGCAAAGAACCCCCCAGAATAGTTATTTGCGGTCTAGTACGTACAGAAGCGACATTAGTTGCTGACTCATCTGGTTCTGCTAATTTCCGATAGTCAGTAGCGACGATTTGCTCTACAGCCGCCGCAAAGCCATCTTGCGCTGCTCCTTTGTAGTCAGGAGTAGAAACAAAGACGATCGGTAGATAATCTAACTCTGGATGACGCTGGCGAAAGGTTTTGAGAATGCCTTTCATGTCATCTCCCCTAGTTTCGGTCAAAGCTGTGGTGAAAAGACCGATAATTTCTGGGTTGACCTTTTCAACTAGAGTGAGAATTGCTTGCTCGACATTATCTTCACCGCCTAATATAGTTGTCACCTCAGTCATTGCCGTCGTGGCTAAGGGAATCGCTTCGCGGAAGTGACGCACCAAAAGAACTTTGGCAAAAGCAGTGCAACCTTGAGAGCCGTGAAACAGAGGTATCGTACCCTTCAAACCCAAAAAGGCTAAAGACGCACCAAAAGGCTGACTAATTTTGAGGGGGTTGATAGCAACTGCTTTTTTAGGAATAGTTACAGTAGTCATAGCGGCGATCGGGTGTTAGGTGTTGGCTGTTAGCTGTTAGTTGCTATACTTCTCAATCGAGTCAGTATTCAACTAGAAATCAGATGACTTCTTGAGACTCTTGGTATTCTTCCCAAACTTCCCAAGGCGCTGGTTGGCGTACTTGCTCCCAGATCGGACTGTAAATAGTTTCTTCTAGTTCTTTTGCCATCTCCACTAACCCTGCATATCCGGCATAGGCGTGATGGCGTTCTTGGTTAATATCGAGGAAGGGAATACGAGCTTTAAGAGCGGTATATTGATTGCGTCCGCCAGCAACAAGCAGATCTGCTTGGGTTTTTTCTATGACTCGCAGGATCTCTGTTGCTCCGCCTTTTGCTAGAGCGATACCGTCTTTACCCAGGAATTTTTGAATGCGAGCTTTATCTTCTTCAGTACTTTTTCTCGTGCTGGTGGCGACCACTTCTATGCCTAAATCTTGAGCTGCTGAGATTATCGACCAACTCTTGACACCGCCTGTATACAACACCATTTTTTTACCTTGGAGTCGATCGCGATAGGGAGCGAGGTTTCGATCGAGAGCAGCAGTTTCAGAAGCAATTAGCTTTTCTACTCGCTCTTGTAAGTCTTTATCCCCCAACTTAGCGGCAATATTGCGCAGACAGCGGTTCATGTCAGCAATGCCGTAAAATGATTCCTCGATGTAAGGAGTGCCATATTTCTCCTCCAACTT
>JBFRWL010000065.1:0-4888 GCA_051439565.1 Prochloraceae cyanobacterium | reverse complement strand
AAGTAATATAGTCTAATAATCCTTATTACTTTAAGAGTTGAAAAAATCCCCTTTTATTCTTTCCCCTTCTTCTGCCCTCTGCCTCCTGCCTTCAGAACCGAAGTAGGTCAACCATCTAAATCCCCTTCCATAACAGTAGAAATCGCGACGTTGGTATTATCCTGAAACTCTTTAACATCAACGCGATCGAGGATACCTACTGCCAAAATCATTGTTATCGCTTGAAGGGCAAAAACAAAACTATAAGCTAATAATGGTAGGCTAAATAGCTTCTCACCAATATCTAATATAGCTCCTCCTAAAACAATTGCTATAGCTCTAGACATTGCCTGTGATAGTCCCCAAGCACCAATAAATGTCCCAGCAGTTTCTGCAGCCGTCAGGTCGAGCATTAAGCTTATTCCTCCTATGGTAGCCATTCCTGTTGCCATACCGAATAAAACCAATGCTGATTTGAGAACTATTTGATTCTGGGTAAATCCTGAGAGAATAATCAAGCAGAAGCAAATTGCTACTAGGTAACAGCCAATTTTAGTAGCTAGTTGTTTACCCAAACGAGGGACAACTAAAAAGCCTGTTGCACTGTAACCAATTAAAATACCAATTCCCCAATAGGAATTAAGTAGAGTTGTATCACCGATCGACATATTAAAGACAGCTGCGCCATAGGGTTCTAATACCGCTTCCTGCATAAACAGGCCAATGGTCAACACTGCTAAAAAAGAGAAAAATATTCCAGTTTGGCGGCTAGCAGTCAAAATTTTCAACGCTCTTCTCAGAGTAATACTATCTTCTCGCTGCTGGTAGGAAGAACGGGAGGAAAAACGAGAGTATTTCTTCTCCACTCCCCAGGTAGAGATTATTGCTAGTCCTAAAACCACTAGAGGCGCAATAATAAACAGGGAGTTGATGGGAGGTTGTAAAGTTTCCAGAGGTGTGTCTACCCCTGCTGTTCCAATACCGTCCAGTAATTTTTTGCCGGTAACTCCGCCAATGACAATTCCTACCATCAGCATTGACCAAACAATCGCGACTATTTTGGAGCGATCGTTCTCGTCGGAAATATCAACTAACATAGCCGTAAAAGGTGTGGAACTGGAGCTGACCGCCAAGCCATAAAAAGCTAAAATTAATCCCAGTACGCTAGTCCAGGCAACAGTTTCACTGTTCCAGATCCAGCCTTGATTGGCTCTGGCTATACTACCGAGTTGCCATACTGCTTGCACTGCAATGAAGACGGCTAATCCAAACAAAGCAGTTCCCAGTCTAACGTAACCACTGCGGTGTAATCCAAACAGAGGTTTAACATCAGACAACTGTCCAAACCATACTCGTGCTGGGGAGACAAATTGCGGAATAGCAAGCACTCCCGCCGTAATCGTAGCAGGGATGGCTAGCTCGCTAATCATTACTCGGTTAAGGACAGCTAGGGTTAAAACTGCCATTAAACCCAATCCCATGTTAAATAAACCCAGTCGGAACATGGTTAGTAAACCAACTTTGGCAGTTGATTTATCTGGGGATGATGTCTCTAAGTCTGAAAAATCCTTTGCTTTCATCTTGATTTATGAATTGCCGTTTGCGCCTCGAATCTATAGTATTGTTTCGATCGACAGAATCTTCGATTATTGTAAACGCTTCAACAGATGGGAAAACCTTTAACTCATACTAAGTTTCTCGGAGAAAATTGCAGCTTTAACATAGTGCCGATAATTGCTAAGATCCACCACATACTCACCAGCAATTGAAAAACCATTATGGCAACTGCAACCCTATTTGCTAACGCACCTGATATTTCAGCAGATGACTATTGCGTGTTTGGTTTAGCAACTTGTTTTATTAAGGAAGATGGAGAAGTACATCAAGTTCAAATTTTTGAACCCATACCCTCCGCTGCACTAGAAGCGATTCTTAAGGGAATTCCTACCTCTTATCAGCTTGCTTGTGCCAAATCTTTAGGTGAAATTTTTGCTGGCGATCAAGTTCAAATTCCGGCTGAATTTCCAGCACAAACCCAGCTTTGCGATAATTTTAGCGAGCGAGTCATTGCTGCTTGTCGTACCTACAAAAGTCGTTCAGAAGCTAAGGTTCACATTCCCTTAGACACGATGCGCGAAGATCTCAACTATTCTCTAGAGAAAAAGCGGGTTCTCAATGCTGTCAACGTTGTTCGCATCGAAGACAACGTAAAACAACACGCTCACACTCACAAAACACTCTAAAGTTAGTTTGATTATGTTAAAACTATACGGCGGTGCCTTTAGTCGGGCTTCAATTGTGCAATGGTATCTTGAGGAATTGGGAGTTCCCTATGAATTTGTCTTGCTAGATATGCAAGCAGGAGAACACAAACAACCAGAGTATCTCCAGATTAATCCCATGGGCAAAGTTCCTGCTATTGTTGAGGGAGACTTTAAACTGTGGGAGTCGGGGGCGATTCTGCTCTATTTAGCCGAAAAATACGGTAATTTGCCGAACTCTCTCGAGCAACGTAGCATTCTAACTCAGTGGGTGTTGTTTGCTAATGCTACTCTGGGACCTGGCTTGTTTGTAGAAGCCAATCGAGAAAAAGAAATGCCTAAGTTGTTGACCCCTTTGAATGAGATGCTTTCGGGTCAATCGTTTTTATTGGGAGAAGAGTTTACCGTTGCTGATGTAGCCGTTGGCTCGCTTTTAGCTTTTGCATCAATGATGCTAAAACTAGACTGGAGCAACTATCCAGCCGTGGAAAAATATGTCAGACAACTACTCCAGCGATCGCCATTTAAGAACACGATCGGCAAAAACAGAGGTTAGAAGTAACTTTATCTCCCGTTATATCTCTCGATTATAGCGGGAGGTTGTCAATCAATATTAAATAATTCTCCTTGTCTATTATTTACAGTTGCCGGATCAAACTAGGGTCAACATCTTGTAATCTAGCACAGCCACTTAGAGCCATTGCTACATCTAACTCATCGTGCAATATTTCTAGTACGTGCTTGACTCCAGTTTTTTCTTCAACCGCTAGCCCCCACAAAATCGGAAGACCAATCAATACGGCTTTAGCTCGCAAAGATAAGGCTTTGAGTATATCCGTAGCGCGACGGATACCTCCATCGACCAGCACTTCTATTTTATCTTCTACTGCGGCAACTATGTCAGCCAGAGCATCAATTGTGGCGATCGCTCCGTCTAATTGTCTGCCGTCGTGATTGGAGACAATGATTGCTTCTGCGCCACTTTCTACTGCCCGCAGGGCATCATCTGGGCGTAAAATTCCTTTGACCACTACTAGCAAAGTAATCAACGAACGCAACCATGCTAAATCTTGCCAAGTCAGTCCTGGGTCAAGTTGCTGGGCAAAATAGGTAAATAATCCTGATTCTCCTGCGATTTGGGGAAATTTCTCTTCCTCGCTTGTGGCTAGATTGGCTGGCTCCAGACCTGGTGGTAAAGTGAACTCATTGCGCCGATCTCTTTCCCGCCGACCTAGAACTGGTGCATCTACGGTGACGCACAGAGCTCTAAAACCAGCAGCTTCCGCTCTTTCTACCAGGTTGCGGGAATAGCGCGATCGCGATGAATGTAAAGCTGAAACCACAATAAATTTTGGCTGGAGAATTTTCCCGCCAGCGCTACTTGTTCCAAACTCTTGGTCGATAAGGTACTCAGTACTATCCTAGCACCTAATTCAGCCGCCGCCCTGGCAGTTGTCAGTTCTCCCTCTGGACGTGCCAAACACTGGAAAGCCATAGGAGCAATCAACATCGGCATTGATAGAGATTGCCCGAGAATTTCCGTGCTTAAATCTCGCTGACTGACATGAGCAAACACGCGGGGAAGAAGTTTATAGCGGGCAAAAGCGGCTCAATTATCTGCCAATGTTAATTCATCCCCAGCACCGCTAGCATAATAATCTAGAGCCATCTGAGATAAATTGTGCTTGGCTAATGATTCGTACTCAAAAAGATTAATTGGTCTTTTGCTCATTGCTTTTTTACCAGGAGAAAATTTGTTCAAGGCTAAACTTCTATATCATGATTTAGAATTTTTGGTCTATTTTTTTACCAAAATTAAACTTTTAGGGATTCTATAATAAAGTTGTAGGCTTCTCGATTACGAAATTAGAGAGAAGAGCAAGAATAAAGGAAGTTATAATTATGCCCACTGCTTTAAATTCACTAGAATCTAGCTATGCTACCAGTTTTGGCATAGAAAAAGTAAATTCAATTAAACTAGAAGGATTCAAGCCTTTTTTTAACAATCTTCCTGTCGATCCCTATCTTAAAGGTGGATATCGTCTGAGACGATTATCTCATTTTCAAATCACTGAAGATAAGTTAATCCAACTCCCTCATGGCTGCCTTTTTCAAAGTAGAGACTACAATCCAGTAGCGGGTGACATTAAGAGAGAATTTGAAGAAATAGAAGACTCTCTCATAAAATTAGATGAGTTCAAAAAACTAATTTTAGAGTTTAGTAGTTACTGCAAACTGCAACCTGAAGTTAGCATTGGTGTGCATCAGATTAGAACTACCTGTGCGCTTGGCAGTTTTGGTAACCCAGCACCGGAAGGAATTCACCGAGATGGATGCGACTTTATTGGTATTTTCTCAGTCGATCGCCAAAATATTCAAGGAGGGGAAACCCATCTCTATCTCAACAAAAAAGAGAAACCCGTGTTTAAGAAAGTTTTAAATCCAGGAGAACTGCTATTGCTCAATGATCGCGACTACTTACACTTTACTACTCCAGTTAAACCGGTTGCTGACGGACAAGGAAAGAGGGACGTATTTGTTTTAACATCCCCCAGCTTGATTTTGAATGTTTAATTAATTTTAATACTCGATCGAGATTTTGCTTCCATAGAGCTGGTAATTGTATACTTTTTTTCTCGATCGGTTAC
>JBFRWL010000064.1:0-6767 GCA_051439565.1 Prochloraceae cyanobacterium | reverse complement strand
CATCACTGGTTATAGCAAAATGATTAATTCCCAGATCTATTCCTATTGCTTTACCCTCAGTATTTGGTTCGGGTTTATCTTTACCATCCTCAAATAAAATAGCTGCAAAGTATTGACCAGATTTATTCTTAGATACAGTTACCGTCTTAATTTTTCCTTCTATTTCTCGATGAAATACTGCTTTAACGTCCCCAATCATCGGCAATCTCAAACAATTTTTTACCCTTTTAACGTTTTGAGGATATTGTATCGATTGTTGGCCGTGCTTTGACTTAAAACGAGGATATTTGTTTCTCCTTTCAAAGAAGTTGTTAAAAGCAACACCAAGATTTAAGCAAACTTGCTGCAAACATTGAGAATAAGTTAACTTTAACCACTGATACTCTTTTTTCAGTTGTGGTATTCTTTTTTTAACTTCGTATCCCGACAAGCCAAATCCTGTATCTATATAAGTTTGATTCATCAAATTAAGACAATAATTCCATAGCCAACGACAATTTCCGAAAGACTGGCTTAAGGCTTGTTGCTGCTGACTATTTGTATATAATCTTACTTTGACTACTCGGAGCATTTAGAGTGAACTTAGTTTGCTTTAATAATTTTAGCACAAAAAAACTCGCGATTCATCTAGTGATTGAATCAGAGATTACAATCGTAGGATTCTCGCTGATTTTGCTAAAAGATACCATTTAAACTTTGTCCTCATCAACATTCCCAGCTATCTGAGGGATTCTATGGCAACAAAGTTGAAGAACACTACATATAAAATTATCACTACTTAGCTAGGATCACCCTGTCTCCACTCTCCTAGCTAACACTTAAACTAAACTTTATCCTTCTTAAACAACTACTTGAATTGATATATGAGCTTCTATGCGGGACTCAGTAACCTTACCAGTTGCTGCCAAAGGCTTAACTGGGGTAATATTACCGGAAACAGCAGCAGCATAACTAGGTAAAGCACTAGCTGCTAATGCTACGTGACGATCGGCCACTGCTAATCCGTGAGTCGGATCGTAGCCTCGCCAGCCAGCACCAGGTAAATAAACTTCTGCCCAAGCGTGCAAGTCTCTTTTCTCCTGCTCTAAATCTCCTTCCTGATAACCGCTGACAAACCTTGTTGCTAAACCAATAGCGCGGCAAATTTCCATAAACAGTACTACTAAATCGCGACAAGAACCTCGCTTGCGCCTCCAAGTTACTCCTGCTTGCCAAGGTTCTCCAGTCTCCCGATTAATATAATCGCAGCTTTCGTAAAGACGCTGATTTAAAGTGGAGAGAAAAGCAACTGTATCGCTATTGACTTCTTGAACAATATCCTGTGCTAATTCTATGGCTACCGGATCGACTACTACACTGTAAGGTTGTAAATAAGGTTTTAGTTGAGCGGCGAGAGAACTAGGATAATCGATCGGTAGTTTAGCTGTCCAAGGCTCAAGCAAATAGTCGAAAGGATTAGTTTTATAAGTTTCTACTTGAGTAGTTATTTTTAGCTTCAACTGCTCTGTAGTCTTGGTAATCCAAAGCTGAGTGAGACTATTGCCATCCAAATCAGCTAAGTGAGAAATTCCCTCTGGTTTAGGATCTATTGTTAGAGAAAAAGAATGGAGTTTTTGCCAACCATCGCAGCGAGGTCTCAGCCTGAGAACATGTGGCTTCAACAACACTGGCTGAGTGTAAGTATAGATTGTCGTGTGACTAATGTTATATAACACTTTTAGTTTCTGTAAATGATAAATAACTGTAATTATCTCTGGGAAGGAAAAGCTAAATTTTTGGTTGGTAATGCTTTTTATCGTTCTGAAAGTCAGGTAGTAAGGGATTTAGGGGTTTTAGCTGCGGCTATTTATCAGTATGATACTAGTAGTCTGCGAGTATTAGATGCGATGACTGGTTGTGGTGTGCGTGCCTTACGCTACTGGTTGGAAAGTAAGGCCAATTGGATTTGGGCAAATGACAGTAATCCAGAACTAGAGCCAATTTTAGCTCAAAATCTAAGTGAAGCGATCGCCGCTGGATGCACTCAAGTAACTCACCGAGACGCTAATCGCATCTTTTTTGAGTGTTACAATCGGCAAGATTACTACGACTTAATAGATGTAGATAGTTTCGGTTCTTGCGCTCCCTATCTAGAGACAATGCTGTGGGCAGCTAAAATTGGAGGGTTACTTTACCTAACTAGCACCGATGGACGCACGGCAACAGGTCATTTACCGGAGAATAGTTTAAGAGTTTATGGTGCTTATGCTCGTACACATCCGGCTGCTCAAGAACAAGCATTGCGGCTTCTGATTGGTAGAGTACAACAGGCGGCAGCAACTAAGGGATGGGGCATTGAGCCGATTTTTTCTCTGTTTGCGGGTAAAACTTATCGGGTGATGCTGCGCTTGCTAGCAAATCCTCATTTAACTGCTAACAACTACGGATTTCTGGGTTACTGTCACCAGTGCGGTGAATATCAAACAGTCTCTTGGCGCAAGTTGGGACGAGTTGGCTGTCCCTACGACAATTATCCTCTAACCCTCAGCGGTCCCATGTGGTTGGGAAAACTACACACTCGTGCTTATGTGCAACGCTTACAATTACTGGCGCAACAGTGGAATTGGTCGAAGCGGGTAAAATTGCTTGACCTCATGCAAGCTGAAGCCGATCTACCTCCCTATTTCTACACCTTGGCAGAAATTGGCAGTAGAGGCAAAATGGATCTCCCCAAGCGATCGCGTTTAATTCAAGCTTTACAAGAACGAGGTTATCGGGCAACTGCCACTCACATTAATGCTGAGGCAATTAAAACCGATGCTGATTTACTTACTTGTATTGCCCTGGCGCGATCGCTCTCATAGAGAATTGGAGAGGTGGAGGTCAGCGTCGCTGCGCTGTGAATTCAAAATTATCAATCCAAAATCCAAAATCCAAAATCTAAAATCGAATTGACCGATAGTTCTATTTGTGTCCAAAATTTTAGTAAGTAGGTGGGCATAAATAAATATAAAACCCAAATGAGAAGTTAACTGTTTTTTGTTATCTTTGATCTTTGATCTCCTCCTCTCTCTCCCACACTCGCGACACTCCCCACACCCCTCTCTGAACCATTTTCTAATTAATATGGATATCACCCAATCGACTAAGAAATTAATTAAACGAGTCCAACAGCTTAAGGAAAAATATCCTGACCTTACTTCTAGCTCCTTTATTGACTTTTACTGTCAGTGCCGAGAAGGCTGTGACTATCTTTTTGGTCCAACGGTGGGTCAATCGGTTCGGCTACTGGATATACTGCAATGGTTTCTTGAATGTGTAGAAAAGGGTTCTCCCTCTCTCTTGATTGAGTTGATGTGGAAAGATGTAATTGGACCTACTCTGGGAGAATACGAACAAGACGAACAAACAGAAAATCAACTGGCAAAAGTTTTTAAAAGTGAGGATTTGAAACAGGCTGTTGCCAGTTGGGATAGGAAGCGTCAATCTGATGGAGGAGTACGTTTAATTTTAAGAGAGTTACTTCAAGCGATCGAGACAATAGAAAAAGAACAAGCTCTCCAAGATCAGTAAGACTTATTGCCCCTTGATTCAAATGAATAGCATAGACTAGTTATCCTTGCTCAGGAGGGTTTTCTCCCCACCGCGCTGTGAAATGGCTGAGCAATAAAGAGCGTTCCTGCGTTTTCTGCCTGGTTCATGGCTGTGCGCCATTCCTGCCTTTCCTCATCACTCAGACCCGCCTCAATTAGCCCCTATACCGATGCCCTTGCGTATCAGCATAGCCCCCATAGCACAGACTAAACGGTTTAGTATGAAAGCGATCAACAGATTGAAACTTTTTGGCTTAGCTTAACATTTTAGGAACGCATTCCTGGAGCTAAAAAATTAACCAGTCGAGATATGGCAACTTTAATCGCTTCTGGCGAAGTGTCCTGAATTAAAGCGTTGGGTTTTTTCGCTTCGCTGAGAACTCTAATTAAGGTAGCAACTATCAAATCCAACTTCCAGCTAAGTTCGTTTCGAGATCGATCGGGTAAAATTCTTTGAAGTACATCTAAATAAGCGGTTCTTAGCTCTTCAAATTCTGCGTCGGCAATTTTTTGAATTGGATCTGGTTCGGTGCGACAGCGCCCCATTAGCTTAGCGCAGTTTGTGCTGCGCTCCTTTTGAGCGTCATTACTAATAAATATTTCTAGTGATGGACTCATAAATGCTTCTAAAATAGCTTCAACACTTAGATCCCCTTCCCTAGATTGAGCTAATGTCAGTTCTTCTAGACTTTTTTTAACTATTGGTTGTGCTGTTCTAGCTACAACTGCGCGGAATAATTCTTCTTTAGAGCCAAAGTGATAGTGAACTGCAGATAAATTAACTCCCGCTTCTTTAATCAATTGACGCAACGAAGTTCCAGCATAACCTCGTTCTGCGAATAATTGTTCTGCAACGTTGAGAATCTGGTCTTTAGTATCGCTGGACATGACAGTCTTAATTTTAAAACAAACGTACAATCGACAAATATATAAATAAAATCTAAGTAGTACACATATTTATTGATAAAATGCCTACCTACTGGACTTATCGAACAAATCCTAATGATTCTACAATAACAAAAAATCTTGTCTTTTTTTCAAACGTATGTTTTAATAATTCATAGACCAGAAATAATTAATTAAAGTAGGCCCTGCTTACTTTGCTAACCCGCGAGCAAGCAAACTTTCAGTCGTAGAAGGGACTGAAGCTAGAAGAAAGAAGCAACTAGACCAACAGAGTTCTCGGACTTCTATCTTCTCTCTAGGCGACGGATAAAGTTTTAGTGTTTCTGAGGTGCCAGTCCTGCACTATTCTTAGTGATTCAATTGATTTTTGCTAAAACTTTAGTTTGATTTACACTATTCGGGTTATGACTTCTAATTCCTTACCAGATAAACCTCCAGCCAAATCATTTCGGAAGCAATTAGCAACAATTGGCGGTACAGGATTGCTATTGCTGATTGGAATACCTGTTGTCATCTCAAACTTTGGCACTCGATCGCAGCCCATAGAAAAAAGTACGCCCAAAGCTTTGCCAGTAGCAACCTTGGCAGTTCGGAAAGTCGATACTTATCAAGTCTTACGTAACTATACCGGCGAAGTAGCAGCACAAAGAGCGAGCGAATTAGGTTTTGAGAGATCGGGAAAATTAGTTTGGTTTGGAGTCGATCGCGGCGATCAAGTAACTAGCGGTAGAGCGATCGCTAAAATAGATACCCGCAAATTACAAGCACAACGAGCCAGATTATTAGCCCAAAAAGCTCAAGCCTTAGCTGTACTTGCAGAATTAGAAAACGGTGCCCGCCCAGAAGACATAGCTGCAGCTAAAGCGGAAGTTAACAATTTAAAGAATCAGTTAGAACTAGAACGAATTAAAGCCGAGCGCCGCTCATCTTTATACACTCAAGGAGCAATATCTCGAGAAGATCTCGACGAAATAACTTACATATCCAGAGCCTTAAACGATCGCTTGAATATTGCTCAGAGTAGTTTAGAAGAATTATTAAACGGAACTCGACCAGAACAAATCGCAGCACAAAAAGCAGTCGTCCGCCAACTAGATGCCAGTATTGCCGAATTAGATGTAGATATCGATAAAAGTACAATTCGCGCTCCTTTCTCCGGGACCATAGCTGCTCGTGAGGTCGATGAAGGGGCAGTAATACAAGCAGGACAGTCTGTAGTGCGTTTAGTTGAAGACGGGGCTCTAGAAGTACAAATTGGCGTTCCGACTCAAATACTATCGTTGCTAGAGATAGGAAGCAAGCAAAAAGTTGAAATAGAAGAGCGAATTTATCAAGCTATAGTTGTATCCTTCTTGCCAGAAATCGATCCGGCTACTCGAACTCGGAGTGTTATTTTAAAAATTGCCGAAAATAGTGGCTTAGTAGCAGCAGGGGAAGTAGCTAGGTTACAAATTACTCGAGATGTCAACGCTTCTGGATATTGGTTGCCAACCACTGCTTTAGTACGTGCAGAAAAGGGTTTATGGTCTTGCTTCGTCTTAGTAAAAACTGGAAATAATTATCGTCTCGAAAAAAGAGATTTAGAGGTTTTACACGCCAATGGCGATCGCGTTTTTGTCAGAGGAATACTCTCAGATGGAGAGCTAGTAGTTAGTACAGGTACGCAAAGACTTGTACCCAATCAATTAGTTCGTCCACTTGCTGGGAGTGAGATTGAGAGAACTAAACAACTTGCAGTCAAGAAAAATTTTTAGGAACTAATACCTTGAGCGACTATGATGGGCTTATTTTATCGTAATTATCGACTGCTTTTACTGACAGTAATCTTAATTTTAGTTTGGGGTATTTCTTCCTTCTTCACCTTACCCAGATTGGAAGATCCAGAATTAGTAACTCGCTCCGCCATCGTGCGAACGCTTTTACCAGGTGCCGATGCCGAGCGAGTTGAAGCTTTAGTTAGCGCCAAGATAGAAGCAGAGATCTCGGATATTGAAGAAATTAAGACCTACGAATCTACATCTCGTTCGGGAATATCTGTTATTAATATCGAATTGCTAGAGTCAGTAACAGCCAATGAAAAAGAATTGGTTTGGTCCCGTATTCGTGACAAAATCGATGATGCGATCGCTCAATTGCCTCCCGCTGCCAGCAAACCAGAACTAGACGAAGTTGATACCAAAGCTTATGCCAAAATAGTTGCTCTGACTTGGGAACAAGATACACTGCCTAATTTGGCTATTCTTACTCGTAAAGCCGAATCATTACAAGACGAACTTAAAATCTTACCCG
>JBFRWL010000063.1:0-18960 GCA_051439565.1 Prochloraceae cyanobacterium | reverse complement strand
GATCTCCACAGTTCAGAGCTGAGTAGCTTATCACAGCTGGAAGACAATCTGATAAATACAGTCGCTCCTTTTAGCGATTCTGAAGAAATATATATTTATAATTCAGGGTTAGTTTTATTGTGGCCCTTTTTGCCTCGCATTTTTGCGTCACTTAAATTAATTCAAAAGGGGCACTTTGTCAATTCAGAATCAGCAGAGCGAGCAGTCCTTATCCTCCAGTATTTAGTCGATGCAGCCACAGAAATCCCCGAACATCTTCTACTTCTCAACAAAATCCTATGCGGCCTAGATTTCTTAGAACCCATTGCAGCGAACTTAGAAATCACGGAACCACAAAGAGATGAATGCGAACATCTTTTGTCTGCTGTAATTAGCAACTGGTCTATCTTAAAAAATACTTCGATCGAGGGATTTAGACATGCTTTTTTGCAAAGAGAAGGGATTCTCAAAGTTAGAAATGGCTCTTGGCTACTCCAGGTCAAACAAGAAACTTATGATGTCCTGCTCGATCGTCTTCCCTGGAGTATAAGTGTAGTTAAACTGCCGTGGATGAATGAGCTATTACACGTCGAGTGGTAATTTTAAAATATATAGATTTGATAAATATCAGTAAATCGCAAAGTCAGGAAACAATGAGGTTTTCAGCCAACGAGATCGAGTGTTTAACCATCGTTCGGCGACCGCTCTATAATAAAAAAGCAGCCCCCAAAAATGCGATACCGCCGAAATTTTCACTATATAAGGCTTAGCGGGACTTTAGTAAGTTTTATCCCCAAACAAAGCCCAATGCCGCTTTATGAGAGGCAAATACGTTCTTATGTGTATTGAACAAATTTCTCGCTTATCAAAGCTTACTTAATTCATATTCAGCTTTAGGGATATTTAAAATAGCTTGGGTAATCCTAAAAGCAAAATAATTCCTGGATAATTTTTATAACTTTCGTAGCGATCTTGTAGGGTGCGTTCATAACGCACCTACCAACCGAGAGGAAACAAAACCCAAAAACTCTATAATTCAAGTAGGTTGGTAAAAAAATTAGTGCTATGGATAGGAGTAACTTAGAGAACCTTGAACGTGCTGTCAGTCAACTTTCTCAAGAAGATCTGGCTAAATTTCGGACTTGGTTTGCAGAATTTGATGCGGCTGATTGGGATCGGCAATTTGAGGCAGATGTTGCTGCTGGTCGGCTCGATGCACTAGCAGAAAAGGCACTAAAAGACTTGCGACAAGGAAATTGTACTGATTTGTGAAACATCGAGCTACACCCGATTTTTGGTATTATTATCGACAGTTGCCACCTGAGAGCTAAGAACTTGCAGATAGATGTTTCGACTTGCTCAAACAAGATCCTCGATATCCATCACTACATTTCAAGAAAGTAGGTCGATTTTGGTCAGTTCGAGTTGGTTTGCACTACAGAGCGGTTGCTGTGGAACAGGATAACGATATAGCTTGGTTTTGGATAGGAACACACGCCGAATCTGACAAAATATTAGGAGCAAAGTAGTGCGGTGTGGTGCGCTACTATGACTTTAGACATTTTTGTAAACTCTTGATAGTTAGCAACGCGATCGCTTTAATTGATTAATTTAGCTTGCAGTTGTTTATGAATTAGATCGAGCTAGATGGGAACTACAGGCTGACCTCGATCGAGAGATGCGCACTCGCGAATGCAAGATCTCTTCGAGATCGCTTTTTCCCTGTCAAACTCTAATTGCGATCGCGCCACGATCGTCGCAGAAAAATGGAGATTTAAAACCTATACAGTTGAACAAAATGCCTCAAAAAATCATACAGTGAAATCTTAAAAAGAAAAAGCACGATGACCAAAAAAAAGCAAAATTGGTGTAAAGATGGTGTAATTTAATGTCAAATAACCTAAAAGCATTGCGATCAAAGGATTGTTTTGAGGACTGAAAATCCTCGTGTCGGCGGTTCAAATCCGCCTCCTGGAATTTTATAAACAGCAAAACTAATTAAGGTCAATTCATCTTGGGCATCGCGAATTAACTGTAGTAAGACTTGATCAGTTTGGCTAAACTTTCTAGTGCTAATTGTCAGCAATGTAATTTAATTTTAGATCGCGATCTAAATTCAGCAATTAATCTCAAGCTGGCAAAATAAGAAGATATTACAAATAGGGTTGTTTCAACTTTTTGTCCCTACAAATACTTATTCTCAATCTTTTAAAGATTACAAATCTTTTTTTGTAGAAACTGTCAATTTTGAGATAGGGATCAATGGATCTGCATCGGGTTATTAGCATTAGGATAAAAGTATAGAGCTGCTGTCAATTAAACCTTTGGCACTCCTAATAATCAAACCGATCGCGGAGGTCAGCAAAAATGAATAAATTTAGTTTGGTTAATGCTAGGAATATATTGTCTCTTAGCATCTGTAGTGTCGGCGCGATCTTAATGCTGACTCCCTTAGCTAAAGCGCAAGAATATTCAGATTGCTATATGATTAATGGTTCTGGAGAAGTTGTTGATTTATCTTCTATGTGTAATGCTTCTTCTCAACAGCGCTCTGAAAATGTCAATAACCGAACAACGACTAATTCTCCAAATCCTAACAGGTATGGGATCGTCTACCCTCAATACATCCAACTTCCTAGCTATGTAAATCCTGGCAATAGCTACATCGTATCCGATTATAGTAGTTTAGGTATTAATGAGGGAGTTGTCTTAAATATTGACTACCCGTACTATAGATACCAGCAAACCTCTTACTATCCCTACTACGGATATCATCGAGTTTACTATCCGCGCCGCAGATATCGCCGAGTCTACTCTCGTTATCCGCGCCGCAGATATCGCCGAGTCTACTCCCGTTATCCGCGCCGCAGATATCGTCGAGTCTACTCTCGATATCCCAGATCCCGCACAGGTTACTCTGGTTACTTCCGTCACGGGTATAGTCGAGGCTACTATCGATATCGCAAATATCATTAATTGAACCTCTAAGACTAACTCTACGAGATAGTCTTAGATTCTGAAGACAAGTCACCTTATCTCGTCCAATTGTCATTGTCTACTTAGCAGAGCTTTTCTGCACTAATTTAGTATCGGGAGTTGGATAGGAAGATGGTGTTTTTTGAGGATCTTCCCATTTCAGTGACTTGAAGAGAGTACCTCCGTACTTATCTCTGTGGCTAACCATTTAACATCGATACCAAGACAACGAAGGCAAATCAAATACAAAGACCCATCTAACTTGTATCGAGAGGGATTACTCATTACCTGTAAGGATTCAGGTAAGTAGATCGGTCCAATTAATTATCAAATGGTTGAGAGAGGGAACAGGGAAAAGAGGAGAAATCCCCATTTCGGTTTTATATTTATTTATGTTAAGAGTAGTAGCTAGCTGAGATGATGGCTTCTGCTGTGATGCCAAGCCTACAGGTGGTGCTAATCTGGAGACTGTAAAGGGTTACATTCGTTAAATTCAACAGCAAAATTCGCCCAGTAATTAGAGGCGTAAAATCCACCCTACGCCTAACTTGCGGTATGGACGCAGTACACTTTTACGAAATGCCGATGGAAACAAACACGCCTACTAGTAATTCAGCCTCATTAGTTGAAAATGGAGTACACTTCAAACGTCCCTGTATAGCGGTAGCAGATCTTGAGCGATCGCTAATAATTTATCGAGATCTACTGGGCTTTAAGCTAGTGTATGTCAGTGAAGCATCGCCCCAATCTTATCTCTATTCAGTCTTTGGCTTTCCTGAAAATGCTAAGCTAAAATTTGCAGCACTGAGTACGGAATACGAACCTAGAGCAATTGCCTTAACCGAAGTCCAGGGGATCGAACTTCCTCCCCCAAGTAAACCTCGCCGTTTAGGATTAGTAATCAGAGTTGCCAACCTCAAACAAACGATCGATAAAATTCGTCAATTGGGACTTGAGGTAATCGAAGCAAACTCCTTTAGTACCTCTGAGGAATTGATGTTTACCGAACAAGGGTTCTGCGATTATGATGGTCATCTCATCATACTCTACCAGGTTGACCGAACCAATAATATCGTTTCTATTTAGCAAAATCCGCGATAATCCTATGATTCTAATCAAAGATTCCAAGATGAAGGAGTGTGAATTATTTCCTGGGGATGGGTATCAAGCCTATTCCCAAACTGTAAGATGACATAGTAGAGGAAGCAAGAAATCTACTACAACGCTTGTTTCTAGGTAGGAAGCCTATCTTAATTCAAAGAATTCAAGATAGGTAGTTGACAACTACTATATACTAATTTCAATAAGCTTATTTTTTGAAGACAAACCAGATTTGATAGTGATTTGCGATCGGGATATATGAAACTTTTTTGCTATAAGTTCAAGTAACTCTTTGTTTGCCTTACCGTCAATAGGCGGGGATTTTAAGCGAACCAAAAAACTACCATCAGCAGATTCTTCTATTTTTTGTTGTTTAGAATTGGGTTTGACTTTTACTTGAATTCTCATAAAATCATATTTATCTTACTTCCAAAAAATTATAAATTATAAATTAATGCTGCTTTGATTATATAGTAATCCTAAATTATTATGTAACCCAAGGAGTTTTTCCCTAACACCTAACACTTGTCTTAACCAGTCAATTCAAGCATCAAAGAGTACTGCTATAGTGCTGGAGTACTCTAATTACAGGATACAGATTGGTCATTGTTACTAGCTGTTAAAATATCTTTAATTCAACAAGAGTTGTTAAACCTTCCCTTGCTCTGTGACTAACTATACAGTTAGTAGCAATGAAAAATAAATTATGACGCCGTCCTCAGAGCCAAATAAATCCGATCCAAATTCAAGGAAACAGCGAGAATCGAACTCTTCTAGAAAAAGTAGATGGAGACGGCGTATCTTGCTGGGGGTTGGATCTACTTTGCTCGTTAGTGTTGGAGGAGGATTAGGCTTTGGATGGTTTTGGCTTCAACGAGAGCTAGCACCATTAGTAGAAAAAGAACTTACTAAGACCTTCAATCGTCCCGTCAAAGTCGAGACACTAAAAAGTTTTTACCTAGGAAGATTGCGCTTTGGTTCTTTGGAAATACCAGCAACTCAAACCGATCCAGATAAAGCTTTTGTTGAGGCCGTAGATGTAACATTTAACCCATTGCAACTACTGATTGAGCGTACCTTAAAGCTAGATATTACCCTAATTCAAGCAAATATTTACTTAGAAGAAAATGAAAAGTCAGGTTGGGTCTCAACCGAGATTGCCGCAGCCGGCAAAGGAAAGGGAATTAAAATTGATTTGCACAGAATTCGGCTGAAAAACGCCAAAGTTGAGCTAGTAGGGAGAGCAAACACAGGAAATCTCAAAACTCCGGTCAAGGCGATATTTAATTCGGGTGAAACTCTTTTTCTCAATAATCCTGAAACGATCGAGTTTAAGCTGGCTGGAAAATTGCTAACAGGTGGTAATTTAAAGGTTTGGGGAGAATTTTTGCCCACAAGCAAACAGATAAATGTAGCAGTAGCAGGAAACGAGATTGAAGCTGTTAATGTCAGTAATTTAGTCGAATTGCCCCTCAAATTGCAAGCAGGGAAGGTAGGTACTAAAAAACTAGAGATAAAACTAACAGAAGGGCAAGTTACTTCTTTGATAGGAAAAGTTGCTCTTCAAGATGTTACCGCCCGTTTATTGGAGCTACCTCAATCCTTTGCTAAAACTAATGGTAACTTAAACTTTCAAGGTTCTCAGATCGAGTTTCTTGAGGTTACTGCCATTTTTGGAACGATCCCCGCGATCGCCAATGGCACGATCGACCTACAAGCAGGATTTGACCTCCAGGCAAAAACTGAACCAGTTGAAGTTCAACAGGTAATAGAAGCTTTTAAGTTGCCTAAGTTACCAGGACCAATCCTAGGAAAAATACAAGCTGACATTCAAGTTACCGGAGAGATTACAAACCCACAGGTTAATATTGAGGCACTTAATCGCGAGTCAATTAAGTTAGGTAAAGTACCATTTAGCTCTGTTAGTGCCAGTTTAGAAGAAAAAAATGGTACTCTCTGGCTCAAAAAGTTCCAGGCAATACCTGCAGCGGGAGGAACAATAACAGCCAAAGGCGAAATACAACTACAAAAAAATAAAGATTTCCAGATAGAAATTGAGGCAACTGAGGTTTCAGGCGACGCGATCGCCCTCAACTATAATCTTAGTCTCCCTTTTGACCTGGGCTTAATTTCCGGTCAAACTACAATTTCTGGTTCTATAGCCGACAAAGTTAACAACCTCCGCACCACAGGAATAGCTAATTTACAAGTAGCAGGAGGAAGCGTAACCTTTAGTAACTTCCAGATAGCAGCAGGACGCTGGCAAGGAGATTTGCAAGTAGCTGGCGTTCAGCTATCTAAATTAAACACTGTCAACTCGCTTGGCGACAAGGCAGAGGGTAGAGGTCAGAGGGTAGAAGGTCAGTCGATCGCAGAGAGCTTGAACTCTTCCCCATCTACTTTTGCCAGTTTCGATGCATTGTTTAATCTATCTGGAAGTATCTATTCCTTGCAACCACAAACCATTGATGCCACAGGTGAGGCTAACTTAAATATCGCTGGAGGAAAAGTAACAACTGAACAACTAGAACTAAGGGACGGTCGCTGGGTAGCTAGTCTCCAAACTCAGGGGATACAACTTAAAAAACTCTTCCCAGAATTTGCTTCCCAACTCAAAGAGCCAGTTAGCGGTAAGCTTAACTTAGCAGGTAGTGTAACTGATTATAATCTTCAGGAAATCAGTGCTAGTGCTTCTGGGCGTTTGTTCCTAGCAGGAGGAAAAATTAGCTTAGAAAATATACAACTAGCTAATGGCAACTTTGCCGCAGTAGTTGTTCCTAGGAAAATCAATCTCAGCAATTTCTCTGTTGGGGGGCAAAGTTCTCAACTTTTACGGGGAAGTTTAAATGGCAGACTTAATTTAGCTGGCAATCTCAATAATCTCAATCCTAGGGGAATTCAACTCAATGGTGAGTTAAATTTTAGTCAAGGACTTGCCCTAATTGAAAGACCCTTAACAACTGCAATTAACTGGAATGGTCAACGGCTACAAATTCAACGGGCAATAGCGAGAAATTTTAATGCCAAAGGCTATGTTGATCTAAACTTGAGGAGCGGTGAGCCGGCAATAGGAGAATTCGCTTTTAATATTAACGGACAGGAACTGAATCTAAAATTTCTACCTAGTATTCTGCCGCCAAGATTTGCCACGCTTCCTTTAGAAGGTCAGTTAGATTTTAATGGAGCGATCGCCGGAACTCTAAAAACGCCCCAAGTAAACGCTCAATTAGCTCTGCATAATGCTAAATTTGGGATTTTGGCATTAGAACCAGTTCTAGCAGGAACAGTAAAAGTTATCCCCAAACAGGGAGTTAACCTGCAACTAGTAGGCACTAATGATCGCTTTGAAGTAACTCTAGCTTCTAATTATCAGCCCCTTTCCCTTCTGATTAGGTTAGATGATACTAACATCAATGGCTATCGCCAAGGGGAAATGTTATTGGTGGACGTGAAGAGTTTTCCCACGAGCATTGTGAGGAACTTAGTTCCTGTAACTGGGATAAGTTTGCCAGTAGCAATAATGGCCCAACCCCTTCGAGGAAAATTGTCTGGCAACTTTGCCCTCAACCTCACAACCTTTGCTATTTATGGCAATGAGGTAGCGATCGCTAATCCCGCCTTTGGCACTTTGTTTGGAGACCAGATTACTGCTAATTTCCAATATAGCGAAGGGCAATTTATCCTTAACAAAGGCCAATTTCAACAAGATCAAAGTAAATACCTGTTTGAAGTTAGCCTAGTGCCAACTACAGATGGTCCTCAATATCAACTTTCGCTGGAAGTGGTTACCGGACAAATTGAGAATCTTCTAGCTGCAGCGCAAATCGTGGAAATTTCCAGTTTAGTTAACGGTCTGACCCTGACCAGTTACGGTACAGCTGCAGATTTATTCGACGATTCCTCTGCTGATAATTGTCCTTCTATCCCTGCTTCTGAGTGTCCCCTCTTTGAACTCGGTTCCCCAGAAGCACCCATACTGCTGCGCCTGCGTCGTCTAGCAGAAGTACAGGCAATGCTCGCTCTCCAACAAAGCCTAAAAGAAGATGCTTCCATACCTCCATTGAGCGAACTAGAAGGTAGCTTCGACGGTACCCTCACTATTGCTGGTTCTCCAAAATCGGGCATAGAAGCTGAATTTGATTTTCAGGGCAAACAGTGGCAGTGGGGTTCCTATCGTATCGATCGACTGATCGCTAAAGGTAATTTTCAAGAAGGCGTTCTCACCCTAGTACCAGTGAATCTTCAATCAGATCAAAGTAGTTTAAACTTTTCTGGAAGTTTTGGCGGCGAGACTCCATCGGGTCAACTACGAATAGTTAATCTGCCTGTACCACAGATACAAAAATTTGTCAAGTTACCAAATACGATCGACTTAGATGGGATGCTCAATGCCACCGTTACCATTGGCGGCACTCAAGAAAATCCCCAAGCTATAGGAGAACTAGCAATAGCAGATGCAACCATCAACCAAACTGCTATTCAATCTACTCAAGGCAGTTTCAATTACTACAATGGTCGCCTAGAATTGTTTGCCAGCAGTATTCTAGCTGAGGGAGCCGAGCCACTGACCGTCTCGGGCAGCTTTCCTTACAAATTGCCTTTTGCTGCGGTTGAGTCAGACGACGATCAATTCAGCCTGAATGTTAACCTTAAAGACAAAGGACTTACACTGTTAAATATCCTTACTAGAGGTCAAGTTGCCTGGGTTGACGGTAATGGACAAGTAGAATTGGGCATTTCCGGCAAATTTGACCAAAATCAAGGCAGACCCAGTCAGCTTCGAGCCCAAGGCAGCGCTAATATTGAAAATGCAACTATTGCCGTTCAATTTCTCCCTGAAGCCCCTTTGACAGAGGTAAATGGCAAAATTTTATTTGATTTCGATCACATCGAAGTAGAAAGCTTTAAGGGTAACTTCAGTGGCGGTCAAATCTTGGTAGCTGGAAGTCTACCTCTAGTTCAAACAACTCCTCAAGATAATCCCCTTACCGTTAGCCTGCGGGAGCTGACTTTAAATTTCAAAGAATTCTATCAAGGCAGCGTTCGAGGAGACATTGAGATTCTTGGCAATGCTTTAGAACCAAATATTACTGGAGAATTAGAAGTATTTGACGCTCAAGTATTGCTCTCACAAGCACCAGGAAGTAGCATTCAAGAAGAAAACGACGACGACAGGCTTGGCGGAGCGGTAGATTTTAATGACTTAAGAATTAAGCTAGGTAAGAACGTCCAGATCCTACAACCTCCGATAGCCGACTTTCTTGCCACTGGTACACTGACCTTAAACGGCAGCCTCAACGATCTTAGTCCTGAAGGAACTATTCAACTAAAACGTGGTCAAATCAATCTTTTTACCACTCGCTTCCGCTTGGCAAAAAATTATGAAAATATCGCCCGTTTTTCTGCCAAACGGGGACTCGATCCTCTCTTAGATCTGCAGCTAGTAACATCGGTAGTAGAGACGACTCGGATACCTCTTCCCAGCGAGTTTTTACCCAGTGAAATTCGCGATGTCTCAGCTTTCGATCTGGGTACGATAGAAACTGTTCGCGTTCAGGCCAAGGTAAAAGGATATGCTAGTCAGCTCGCAGAGAGTGTAAAATTAAGCAGTGTTCCCCCTCGCAGCGACAGGGAAATCCTTGGGCTTATAGGCGGTAATATTATCAGTACTATCGGTCAAGGAGATGCTACTGTAGGACTGGCAACCCTAGCAAGTTCAGCTTTCTCTAGCAGTTTTCAATATCTCATTGCCGATTCTTTGGGTCTGAGTGGGTTTAGCCTCTTCCCCAAAAGGGTTATCGACGAAGAAAGGCGTCAAAACAATTTAGATTGGGCTGCTGCAGTGAGTATAGATCTTAGCGATCGCTTCTCATTCTCGGCACTGAAGTTTTTGACTAACGAACTTCCACCTCAATTTGGCATAGGTTACCGCGTAAATCGCAATACAGTCCTGCGTGGCTCTACAGATTTCTCCGATGACAGCAGAGCAGTATTTGAATATCAACTGAGATTTTAATAAGCCTTCGGCTGGAAAACCGATTTAGTCATGCCAAAATCCCTAATTAGGTGAGAGGGGGGAGTGTGGTCAGAGAAGGAAGAAAGAATAGACAAAAAGCTTAACTTATCTTCATTCTCCCCACACCCCCCACACTTCTCTCCCCCTCTCCCTACAACCAACTAACTGTGTACCTCTTCGGAGTGGGAACTTAGCTTAGTTGCTCTTTCAGTTGTTGTTGTCGTTGAAACCATTGCTGCCATTAACTGTTCTGGTACTACGGAGAAAGGTAAGTGGTGAATATCAGACTTAGAATGGCAAGCAAATTCAGCCACGTGACGCAATTCAGCTAGAGTAATCTCTTTGAGTCCCAAATCTTCTAAGGTGGAAGGCAAACCTATCTCAGCGTAAAACTTCAATAATTGTTGCCTTGCTGAGGCTGCTAGTTGGTTGCCCTGCAACATTTCTTCCAAACGCAATTGTACTGCAATCCCATAGGCAACTTTTTCCCCGTGTAAAGCACTCCGAGATGCCGGAATTTGAGTCAAGCCATTATGAACTGCATGAGCGGCTACAGTGCGACATCTAGCACCTCCCAAACCGCCAATTACCCCAGCTAATAAGACGTTAGCATCCACTACTTCTCGCCAATCTTCGCTCCCTGGTACTTGCAGCGCTGCAGCAGATTTCTGCAAAAGAATATCTCTAAGTATTCTTGCTTGTTGTACGGCGGCAATAATCAGGCTAGCAGTAGAATTGCCACTGCTGACAGAAGACTCATACCATTTCGCTAGCGCATCTCCAATGCCAGCTATCAGGGTCTGCTTGGGGGCTGTTTGAATTAGGTTGTAATCTAAAATCAGCAAGTCAGGACAGCGATTGAGAGGAACGCCGTATTGAAATGCTCCCTCATTGGAATAGACATTGCTAAGGGCTGCCCAAGCAGCGCAAGTGGCGGCAGAAGTGGGTATAGTAACGATTGGTAGCTGACACTGATGGGCAACCAATTTAGCTGTATCTAAAGCTTTACCGCCACCAGCACCGATAATTAAATCTGCTCGGTGTTCTTCAACTGCTTTTTTCAGGTTAGCTAAGGAGGTTTCCGAACAATCTGGGTAATAACTTGCCTGCTTTGTACTCAGCTGATGGCGATCGAAAACTGGTTTGAGGTGAGGTTCAGCTACAGATAAAGTGCGATCGCCTCCTACTACCAAAGGACGATTGCCCAACCGAGCGATCGCTTCTCCTGCTTCAGACAAGCATTTTTTCCCACGTAACACCTCAGTTGGTGCTACTAGCAGAGACGTTGAAGAATTTAAACTTTTCTTTGACAATTGACCAGTTTTTTGCATCATCAATTCCTAATTCTTCTATATTTTATCTTCGCTCTCTTTGGGAGTTACTTCTGGTAATTGGGCAACATTATCGGCAAACACTTCTAGTTGCATTTGGTCGTCTTGGCGGCTAGCGAGCGATCGCCTTATTTGACCCAAATAAAGTGGTATGGAAACTCCCAACTCTGGATGAACAATTGTACGCACCCGAATAGTTAATTTATTTTTTCCTAAACCCAATCTTCCGGGCGAATAGAGGTCATATGCTGCTTGGCGAAGAGTAGATTCGATCTCTTCAGTATTTACCTCGGGTTTTACCGCTATTACCGCTTGATTAGCCCCATTATCGTAAACTAAAGCATAGCGAACTGCGCCGGGGATTGCTACATGCTGGTATAGTCCTAGTCCCAAACCGAATAAACCCCCTGTGAGAACGCCCATAAAACCAGTCACCCCAACTAGCCGAAAGCGGATACCCCATTTCAAGATAAAAGCTAAAATACTTAGCAGCAAGAATACTCCTGTCAGGATAGCTAACCATTGAGTGTAAGTAGAAAAATTAGTTGGTAACTGCATTCTAAATATTCGCTCAGAGACTTCCTAATTATAATTGTCTAGCTTGCGGTCATTAGACAAAGATTGACAAGGGAAACTCAAAGACCAAGAAATTCGCGTTTTGGGTGAACTACGTTTGGGGAAACAAGCTTCTGAATACATGGCAGCTAAAAAAGCTCTTGTCCATTTACTGAGCATCACTAATTTAGAATTAACTATTGTCGAACGCCCCCCAGATCATCTAAGTAGGTCGGTCAAATGAATTTGCTATTCTTGACTTACTCGATTTTCTCTCGTCTCCTGCTAGATCAATATAGCGCTCCTCAATTTCTTCTTCAGCGATAAAGTCTTCGATCGCCTGCTTTATCGCCTCTACGGATGAAGCGCCTATGAGATGGATAAGGAAAGGTTCTTCGCTAAGATACTTGGCATAGGAAGACTGGAGATAGGGAAGATAATCTGCGTTATTGGCAATATAGTACTCAAAAAATGCTTTATTAATCGCCTTAGCATACTTATAAAATAACTCTGGGTCTAGTAATTCCGTCTCCGACAGAGAATCGATCGCTTCCTTAGTGCCAGCAGATAGTTCAGAAATGTCAACAAAGTTTTCTTCTCTATTGATATAGTGTGCTTGTCCTTCCAATAAAGCTAGATACTTATCGGAAGTGGGGAGAAAAGTGAAAGGACGTAGCTGTTCTACTACTGCAGGGGTAGCTTTATCTCGATCGCCTATACCAATTAAGACGGGGATTTGAATCCTACTTAGACCCTTGACTCCGAAGATACTGCTAGAGACTGGATTTAATAACATTATTGCCCCGACCCGCCGATCGCGAAAATCATAAGTTTGGCGTGGCAGTTTTAAAACTTGACACTGAAGGAACAGAGACACATTCGGATACCACAATCCCTGATTGCAGTCTTGTTCCAATTGCGGAAAATTAATCTGAGCACCTGCTATTGCTAGAGCAGCATAACCGCCAAAAGAATGACCGAATAAACCCACTCCTTGGAGATTTAGCCTTCCTTCAAACTCACTGGGATTGAGCCTTTCTAGTTCATCTAAGACATAACTAATATCTAATGGTCGATCGATAAATTCGTTGAGGTTGAATAGATTTCTGTAATAACCTTGTAGCATACCCTGGAGATAGGTGGCATCACTTCCTGGATGCTGGGGAACTGCAACCACATAGCCATAGGAAGCTAGGTGTTTAGCTACCTCTTCATAGCGCTGACGGTTAGCTGCTAACCCATGGGATGCTAGCACTACCGGAGTCTTTCCCTCTCTCCACTTTTGCGGTTTATAGATATCCACTGTTAACTGGCGCTGGCGACTAGTGTCATTTAAGGTAAGAGTCTGTTTGATGTAGCCATAATTGCCAGGCAGCCTGATATCGGGTAATTTCGAGAAGTCAACTGGTGTAGAACTAGCAGCTTCCTTGGATGACAAAGAAGCCATTGCTAGTTCCATCTGCTTGGTTGCTCTCACCAAGAATTGCATCGAATCTCTCACCTGCAAAATATTATCGGTGTTGAGCTCGATATCGGTGGAGAATTGACGCATAAAATTGAGCAGAGTCAGACCTTCACTATCGAAAGCGGCTTTACCTAGCGCTGCGCGAATCCCATATTTACCATTGCCACCGCCAGGAAAATTAATTAGCTTTCCAACTTGGGTCAGTAGCTCTTCTCCTATGGGAGTGCGCAAAAAGCGATAAAGTTGAACTGGATCGATCTCCTGACGCTTAAGCAAAACCTGGCGAAACTTAGCTTGAGTTTCTGGCTCAACTCTGCTGAGGTAGAAGTCTAATTCCCGATTAATCTTGCCTTCTTTGGCAAAAAGTTCCAGGGAATCTACTTCAATAGAGAAACCTAGAGGACCATAATAAAAGTAAATTGTTTGTGCTGCTTTGACAGGAATAACGCTGAAAATAGTAGAAATTGTAGCCATTGCCAGGGGAGTAATCCAGCACTGCCAGAAAAACTGCTGAAGTCTAGAAGGATTTTTTAAACGTTGGTGAGATATTTTTTGTGTCATGAATAAGTAATCTTTATCATTTTAAGTAGATTTAATAATCTTATTTTTATAAATCGAAAAGTTCCCTTCTCTGGGACGATCTAGAACAGATCTACCTTAAGCGATCTGCTAGCTTTGATTGTAGTCTGGAATAGCTATGAGCAGGACAAAACTGTTGGGTTTCATTTTTCAACCCAACTTACAAGATATTTTCTGTTTAATTAAGTACAGTTACTTAATAATCAACAATCAATAGGAAATTATACGCAATCAGGTTTATTTACCCCCTTTTCCTTAAGAAAGCAGTAGGAGCAGGATTGCTAAGTAGGTAGGTCAAATTAATTAGAAAATAGTTGAGAGAGGGAAAGGGCAACGGCAAGGAACAGAAGAGAAATCTCCATTTCGGTTTTATATTTATTTATGCCCATCTACTTATATGACTTTCTGTGAATACTCCCTCTCATGACGCTGCGCGTACATGAGGGGCATCTCGATCCCAAAGAAGAGACAGAGTAGCAGGTATTCTCTGCTTGCCTGAGGAACTTTGGCCATCAGACAACCGCCCGTCATTTCTGCGGGTCAGCTTCAGCTTGTCTGCTAGATATCGCGCGGCGATGTTATAAGAGGCCGACAAATCGGCATTGTATTGCTTGCCCGACGCAAAAGTGGCTAAAGAGTAGTTTGATTGATTTCGCTTGACTTTCCCCGACCCATCATACGCCCAAGAAGATGTTCCTCGTGCATCAACAAACTCTGTTTTGCCGCCCATCTCTTCAAACTTTTGCTCGCTTATCAAGACTAAACGGCGATGTAACCAACCATGAAATCTTTGCCTGAGACTAGACCTTTTTCTTCCACCAGTAGGTCGCCATCTTTTTAATTGCTCGAAGACAATAACACTAGCACCATTATTAACAGCAAAATTGACTATCTTTCGAGATATTTGATGGGCGATGTTAACGTTAATTTGTCTGGCTTTACGATAATTATCTTGAGCAAAACCGCGATGTAACTTTTTGGTCAATCTAGCTTTATGACTAACTATTTTGCCGTGCTTATCTCTACGGTCTATGTCGGCGGCTGGATGGAAAAATTGTGTAGCCGTCACAGTGCCGCAATTATTGACGATACTCACGGTAGCTAATGTGTTTATGCCCAGATCAACTGCACATACTACTTCTCCTTCCAGTTTTTTTATAAAAACTAGTAGAGAAATATTGATATTTAGGATTGGGATTGTTGGCTGTTTTATGGATTAATTTTTCTATGGTTCTACAGCGCGAAGAACTAGCAGCAATTTGCCGCCAATGTCCCATGACTACATAACTTAAAGCACGACAAAAGCGACGATATTCTCTAATCGTCATCTCCAGATATTGCTTCACTTCTGGTGATGGCGACAGATACCATTTATCTGTGCGGACAATGGAGTTAGTCATATAGAAAAAAGTGTATCAGCAAGTCGGTGGTAGAGCTAGTATTGAAACTCTCTTAAACTACATCCAACACCAAGATGAACCCGCCTGACTTAAACCTCCAACCGATAACGAGACGCGCCGCTAACTAGCGCTTTCCCTTCGGGTAAAGCGTAGGATGCGCGACGAAAGAATGCTCAATTGTGAACTGTACCGTCAGGCATGGTCGCACCAGTTAAATTAGCGCCTTTAAAATCAGCACCCTCGCGATGGGTTTCTCTAAGCCTAGCTCCCTTAAGATTAGCCTGTCCCAAGTTTGCATTAGTAAGATTTGTTCCTGCTAGATTAGCTTCCAACAGATTCACACCAGCCAATTCAGCCCCCGCCAGATTAGCTTTACTTAAATTAGCTTTAGTTAAGTTAGCCCCTTTGAGATTAGTTTTAGTCAGGTTGGCGTGCTTGAAGTTCACCCCATAGAGGTTAGCATTACACACATCAACACCTTCAAGATTAGCACCATTGATATTAGCTCCTTGCAAGTTAACTTCGGAGAGATTGGCATTTCTGAGATCGGCACCACTAAGAGTTGCTTCCCTTAAATCAGCACCTCTCAAATCGATCCGCTTTAAATCTGCTTTAGGAACATCCAAACCTAGCAGCGAAACACCATCTTTATTTAAATCCTGGAGAGCTTGAATACGAGCATAACTGGTGGGTACTTTTGCCGCCGCCGCTTGATCGATAACTTGCCAGGCTTCGTAATGTTTTTGTTTTTTACGATCGCGGCTTTCGAGCAAATACAAAATTGCCAACACTAAGATACTAAAACCTTCCAGGTTATCAACTGAGATTAAAGAGATGAATTCGTTAGTTACACAAGTAAAACTAGTTTGACAAGCCATTGCTTGCGGGGGCAAGTGTTGGTTTGCTTGCTTATAGTTCTCCTCTATTTGTTTAACTGTAAATAGAGCCGCATAAGCAGCTAATAAGGACAACAAAAGTCGGAAGGGAACCGATCGATCGATCTGCCTTACAAAATACTGCCATCTATCCTTAAGCCATTGTTTCGCCCAATGACTAGACTTAAACTGCACTTCTGTCTCTTCCTCTAGTCACTTTATAAGTCCGAGTTTTTATTATATCTTTCAGACAATCATAGCCTAGCAGTTATTAAATTTCTTGGATGTAGTTAGCTTCTACTCGGATGAGATCGGTACGAGTAATTAAACCCACAAGTCTATCTCCATCCATTACGGGTAGACGACTGAGATCTTGTTGATATAGGAGATAGATGACATCAAGTAAGGGTGTATCGACGTTGACAGTAATTGGCGATCGCGTCATTACTTGAGAGAGCAACACTTCTTCTGGTTTAACTACAGAAGTCATATTTTGCTGCCATAAAAATTCATTGATGTCTTTCTGAGTTACAATTCCTACTAAATTATTGTGATCGTCCACTACAGGAAAGCCACGGTGATTCGATTGGGCAAAGATGGCGATCGTCTTAGCCATGTTCGTCTGATAGTTGAGAGTTTCCACCGAACGAGTCATTAAGTCCCTTGCTCTCAAGCGAACAAAAGAGGAAGGTAACTGCTCCTCTGCTGAGGAGAGGGAAATGCCACTCAACTCTAGGAGGCGATCGTAAAGCGATCCAGGAGATAGCCTTTCTGCCACAAAGTAGGCAAAAATACAGCTAATCATCAGAGGAAGTACCAAATTAAAATCCTGGGTCATTTCAAAAATGATCGTGATCGCCGTAATTGGCACCCGGATCGCCGCACAGAAAAAGGCACCCATCCCTGCTAGAGCGTAGGTTACTTGCCAATCAATATCTCCTAAGGCAAACTGAGCCCCCAGACCCACTAAATGACCGATAGAAGCGCCTAAAGTCAGTGAAGGAGCAAATAATCCTCCTGGCGCTCCCGAACCATAGTCAACTAAGGTGAGAATAAATTGGAAAGAAAATGCACTTGTCGCTAGTTGCCAGTTTACATTGGCCGATTCCAGAATCTCTTGCAGTCCTGCGTGATCGCGGAAAGTAATGGGGACGAAAGCCAAAACTACACCAGTGACTAATCCTGCTAGCGCTACCTTGAGGGGGAAAGGTATAAGCATCCGATTCTGATAGAATTTCAAACTAGCAATAATGCCTTCGTTAAATAAACTGCCCAGCAAACCTGCTAGCAGTCCTAGTAAGAGATAAAAGGGAATTTCCCTAGCTGAAAAATTAGTATGAGCTGCAGCCAGATCGATATCTATACTGTGAGCCCCCAATTCCCGCGCCACGACAGAACCGACGAAAGAGCCTAGGATAGCCGTACCAAATGTATAACTAGAGGCATCTTTACGCAGCTCTTCTAATACAAATAAAACCCCGGCGATCGGGGCGTTAAAGGCTGCTGCTAGTCCTGCTCCCGCACCGGCCGCAACTATCTGACGGCGCAAGTTAGATAAGTTAGACAGGCGACGACTTAAGTAAGCCGCACAGGCTGCACTCATCTGAATCGTTGGTCCTTCCCGACCTAAAACAAATCCAGATCCTAAGGCAATAGTTGCCCCTACTAGCTTGACCACAGCCACCCGCAAGTTCATGGCTGTGCGTACTCCTTCAATATAAGCTTTTACCTGGGGAATGCCACTTCCAGCAGTAGTAGGAGCAAAGGCGTGTACTAACCAGCCGGCTATCAATCCCCCAACTAAGCCGATCGCTGGCAGCACTATCCAAGCTGGATATTGCTCCGCTAAATGAATTCGCCACTCTCCGATGAAGTCGATTCCTTCTTTGAGTAAAACTGCTGACAGCCCTGATGCCAAGCCAATTATGCAAATCTCCAAGAAGAAAAGATATTTGAACTTATATTTCCAGCGCCGCAAGAACTTAGAACTAAAAATAGGCCACACAATCCATTTGCTCTTTGAGCTCATACCTGATTGATTGATAAATCCCTGGGGCTACGATTATATAGTTCCCCCAAATACTAACCCTATTACCAGTTATTATTTCGATAAGTGACATACTCCTAGGGTGATGCTGAAGCATACACCCTAGGCTTCTCACCAACTCCAGCTATTGCTTCGGATACTCGATGAGCTTTAAGAACGGAATGCCCTACCGCCCTATTTTTTATATTTATCGCAGCGTTCAAATCTCTATCAGCAGAAAATCCGCAATTAGAGCATGAATGCCATCGCTCGGACAATGCTTTTTTAACGGTGTGACCACAGCAGGAACATTCCTGAGTAGTACCATGAGGTTTAACTGCTACTGTTAACAAACCAGCTTTTTCAGCTTTGCTTGCAAGTATAGTTAAAAATTGTCCCCACGCCGCATCATTGATAGATTTGGCGAGTCTTGTTTGAGCTAGACCTTTTATGTTTAACTTTTCGTGAGCTACGACATCATTTTTCTTGAGTAAGTTCGTAGCTGTTTTATAGTGAAAATCTTTGCGAGTATTTGCTACTTTTTGATGTCGAAGGGCGAGCTGTTTAAGAGCTTTTTTTCTCTTATTACTTCCCTTCTTTTTTCTCGATACTGCTTTCTGTTTTACTCTTAGTTGTTTTTGAGCTTGACGGTAGTAT
>JBFRWL010000062.1:0-2586 GCA_051439565.1 Prochloraceae cyanobacterium | reverse complement strand
CTCCAGAACAATGGTACGATAGCGAAGGTGAACCATTTTATCCTCAAGCAAAATACTGTGTAGGGGGTAATACTAAAATATATAGCGGGGCGTTATTACGGTTCAGAGAAAAGGATTTTGAACAAGTTCAGCATCAAGAAGGTATTTCTCCCTCTTGGGGCTTAACATATCAAGATTTTGAACCCTATTACACAGAAGCGGAAAAACTCTACCAAGCACATGGTAAGGTAGGGAATGACCCTACAGAACCTCCTCGCAGCGAGGACTTTTCCCTCCCACCAGTCAAAAGAATTCCTGAGATCGTCGAATTGGAAGATCGCCTGACCAAACAAGGTTTGCATCCTGCTTATCTTCCTATCGGTATTGGAGATGAAGGGCGTACCGACTCTGAGGATACGGGAGTAAGTCCTGCAATTAAAGGGGGAGGCGATGTTACCCTAAAAACTTCAGCTAAAGTAGTTTCTCTAGATACTAATTCTGCGGGAACAGAAGTAAAAGGAGTTCAGGCGCAGATAAATGGACAAACCTATTTATTTATAGCTCATATTGTCGTGCTTTCCTGCGGAGCAATTAATTCTGCTGCTTTACTCTTGCGCTCCGCAAATGAAAAACATCCCAAGGGATTGGCTAATAGTTCCAATTTAGTGGGATGTAACCTAATGAAACACCTGATGACAGTAATTTTGCAGCAGTCTCCCAAACCTAATTCGGGATTGTTTCAACGCAGTATGTATATCAATGACTTTTATTGGGGGGATGATGATTATCCTTATCCTATGGGACACATTCAGGATGGAGGGGGTATTCTCCAAGATGTGATCTTTTCTGAGTCACCACCATTACTTTCTGTTGCAGCCAAACTAATGCCAGGATTTGGCTTAAAAAGATTAGCTAAAAATTCTATTGGTTGGTGGTTACAAACAGAAGATTTACCCGATCCGAGCAATCGGGTTTATTTTCAAGGGGAGAAACTCTATCTAGACTATACTCCCAATAACCTAGAAGCTCATGATCGCCTGTTGTATCGCTGGCAACAAGTCCTTAAAGCCACTGATAAAAAGTCTCGTGGTATTCATCCTTATGCTGCTAGTCCTATTCAAGTGGTGGCACACCAATGTGGTACTTGTCGCTTTGGAGAAGATCCTCAATCTTCGGTTTTAGATCTCAACTGTCGCACCCACGACATTGATAATCTCTACGTGGTAGATAGTAGTTTCTTTCCTTCTAATGCTGCGATAAGCCCGGCTTTAACTGTAATTGCTAATGCCTTGAGAGTTGGAGATAAATTGATTGCAAGATTAAATTCTTGAATTATTAATTATCCTTTTTCTGTGATATGTCAGGCTTTAATCTCTTTTTGGGTAGTGATTCCCATGTAGTGAGCAATAAGCGCGATCGCTAAAGTAATTAGTACTTATATCAAATCACTATAGATATGCTATACATTAATCTCTGTGTCACCGTGTCTCCGCGTCAATCATCTGTAGCAAACTTAAAGGGAAATGATATAACATAGTCGTCATGATGGGCTTCTTCCATTTTTATTGTGTTGGCGATTCAACCATCCCGCCAGAAAAGCCAGAGCGAACATCCCTAATAGTGCCAAGCCAAGGAGCCACTTCCCTCCTGTAAAGATACCTGCACCCAAAGCAACAACAGGAGGGGTGGAAATTACAATCCCTAGAATTAAAGCTGGAAGAAACTTGCGCCATTCCATTTGAGTCAGTCCCACTGCATAACAGACAAAATCAAACAGTCCCGTCATCAAAAATCCAGCGACTAAGAAAGGATTATTTTCTAAATGGTTGTAGGAAAAGGAATCAACTTTACCCATGAATCTTTGACCGACTAGCCTTTGTACGATCCCACGCCCGTAGCGTTTGGCTAGATAAAAATTTCCCGAACAGGCAGCTAAATCGGCGAGCGCAATAATCGCGATTCCTTGCCAAAAGCCAAATAAAGTACCTGCTAACACTGAGTAAGCGGTACTAGGAATTGCTGGAATCACTATGCTTAACGAACGTAGTAATATCAGGGCAAAAGGAGCCAATATTCCCAATTGAGCGACATTGGCACGGATTTGCCCAATTCCCACTTGCTTGATTAAAGCGATTCCCAATACCACTATAATTCCCAGACCGAACAACCTCAAAATGTCCATCCATTTTCTACGTTGGAGTGAGGATTTTGCTTCCTTTGGAGAAAGTCGCTCCTCTAAATTCATCACCTCAGTATCGGGTGGATAGTAGAGTTCCTTTTTCAGAATCCAGCCAGTTTCTTGTTGTAGGTAAGCATGGGTGCTGAGACCAAGCTGTTTGGCTGCTAGAGCAACAGCTTTATAGTCAAGCCCCAAGAGGTCACAAAGTTCGCGCTGACGGATTCCAGTTTGATTGGGCATGGATTGAGGATAGAATTTGTCTGGATATTATTAGCTTACAGTTGTTTATAGCTTTAGTGCGTAAGTCCTATGATTGTGGCTCACTCAGGAGCTGAGAAGGGTAGATAATCTTATAGACAACCAGAGCTCGTTGCACAGCTCGCTCGTTATGGCTGGCAACTAACGCTAATTTCCTCTTTCAATTAACC
>JBFRWL010000061.1:0-5357 GCA_051439565.1 Prochloraceae cyanobacterium | reverse complement strand
GCATAGTAAAATCCTCGAATCCAATAGTGTTCACAGGTTCACAGCTAGAACAAAGACGCTTCTGGTCAATTTGCCCAAAGCGTCACGTCGCTGCGCTCCGAATTCAAAATCAACCAATTTCTTTATTCAAAATGAAAAGGCAATTAATTTTGAATTTTGAACGCGTGAATTTTGAATTCCCCAAAGGGGTCATTACTAAAAAACACTCGTTATTGGTCACAATCGATTACGACGGAAAAAGCGCCCATTTGAGCAGAAAACAGGAGCGCTCCCGAATTATTTCGGCTATTTAACCAATGATTCCGATAAACCCCCAGAACTATATTAGATTTAAAGCTCAACATAGCTCGACTAAAATTGTCAGTTAAAAATCCGTTAGGAAAAAATCAAACAGAAATCAGAGATGATTGAGCTAAGTAAAGAAAATCAAGGAACAAAGAATTAGAGGTAAGTTGACTAAATTTTCACTTTTTTCTAGTAAGGAGTAAGCAGATGGATTCACCCACTCAACTTAGTTCAGAGCAAAAATGTAAGCTAAAACTTTTTCAAGAACAAATTCAAAAACTAAGTCAGGAAGCAGCTCAAGAATACTTATTACAAATGGCCCGTCAGATGATGGTCAAAGATAATATAATTAGACAGCTTCTCGACAATATTTGATCTGCTTGAGAAAAGCCCATTTAAGAATCAAAAAATACCATAATTGCCGCTTGCTATTTAAGATTTCTTTCACCAAAAGGCTTCACCCACAAAATACAAAAGCCTGATTGGGCTTTCTTGTTATTCATAGTCAAATTAACTTTCAATTCTTTGACATCTTTCTCACACTGTCCAGACATCAAATAGTCCCCATTCCACTCAATTATTTTCTTCGCCAACCTTCCTTCATCAGTTTTCACCCATTGCAGTGCATTTGCTTCTTCTAAAGTCAATTGCCTTGGTGCTGATGGGTCTAAAGGAGGTTGGATTAACGTAGGAATTCCTACTCCAGCGATCGCCCCCACATTAAATCAATCTTATCGGGAGAAAGGTTGTACCGTGCTTTTAGTTACTCACGATAACCGAATCTTAGATGTTGCTGATCGCATCCTACACATGGAGGACGGTAAACTTAAAACTTAATTCAACTTAAACTCGATCAAAGCATTGGTGGTTTGTTCTGAAGAAAAGTAGGGAATTTACCTAAGCACTTATACCAATTAGCCAAAGTCCCGATCGAAGACTTAAATTCCGCCAAATTGCTGATATATCCTCATTTCAGCTTCGCGTTCTCTACTAACTACTTTCGGTAGATAGTATTATATTTTTCATTTTGTATCAAAATTGACAGAATTTTTTTAAACCAACTAAACTAAAAGTATCTAATAAGCGCTCGGAGTAGTGAAATCATGCAAGTGAAAGACGCGAGTTGTGAGAATACCGAGATAGCCGATCGGGAAGCATTAATGTATCGACCTGGTTTGAAAGTTGAGCTGAAAGCAAAACCAGGAAGTTTTGATCGCATTGTTAGCTATGACCCGATGATGGTGCCACCAATCTGGCTAGAAAAAGATCCACGACCTCGCTATCCTCATGAAGTTCGTATAATTACAAAAAAGTTATTTTTAAGTAAATCGTCCAAAAAACTCGATACTTATTCTCATTATTCTCTAGTTATGAATTAATTAGAAAATGCAATTAAAAACCATAATGCTGTTTGTTGTATTTGAGAGCGAGTCAAATTACATTGATGTAATATATCCGACTACTTAATGATCGCATCTCCTAGTCTTGGTTAACCAGAGAGATCGCACGCCACTACATCCCAAGGCGATCGCCCATAACTGATATTCCACATTACGCACGTCAAAATGTAGTACCAAGCGATTATGTTTTTGAGCGAGTTTTGGCGATCGCTAATTCCTAATTTTTATAGAAATTTATCTCTTTGGCGAACTGCTTGCAGCAGCGCTTGCGCTCCCGCCAAAACCAATATTTTTTGAGTATTTATACTCCCTTTTCCTCGAGCCTCCACTGTAGTATTTTCGAAGTATATGAGGGGAAACAAAAGTAGTTGCTACTCCCGGCGCAAGCACCGGGAGTAGCCCCCTTGCTGACTAAACCGTTTAGTATTAGCAGGCGGAAGTGGTTGCTTTCGCCAATCTTAGCCAGATACAATGACTCTAAAATTCTTATTTAATGAAAATAAGTTGAAATCGAAGTATTTTGTTGCGCCTCGAGCACTCTCGATCGCCCAACTTGGCTAAAACATAATCTTTGCGTATTACATTTAGACGTGCGTAAAGGGAAATTTACCTATCTAGAGCCACAAGACAGAATGAAAACCTTTCTGGCAGAAGCACGAGCTTGGCAGGGAACGAAGAGAACAAGGGTCGGAATCCCCCACCAATTGTTTCCTTCTGCCCTGTGCCTTCTGCCTTCTTCAAGTAGCCGAAATAGTGAGGCTATTAGGCTGAGCGCGATCGCCCGTCATTACGATACCCCGACGGTTGGCTTCTAAGTGGCGCACGATTTGATAGACTGTTTCCACCTCTCCTGCTGCGCCTGCTTTTTCTGCTAAAACAGCTAGTGACAGCGGTTGACCAGCTTCCTTAAGCACTTGCATTACCTGCTTCTGCAAAGTCAGAATTGAGGCAGCCGCTTTTTTCCCCGCTTCCACCCCAGGTTGATGGTAGGCGTTAATGTTCACTAGAGAGGCGTAGAAGCTGACAGCACGTTCATAGAGGGCAATTAGCGCTCCTACCGTGCGGGGATTTACCTGGGGAATCGTTACTGTAATTGAATCCCGCTGATTTTCGTAGAGTGCCTGTCGCGTTCCTAGCAAGAAGCCAGAGAGAAAATCACCAGCGGTGGCACCTGGTTCGACCTCAATTGACTCTCCTTGGCGATCCTCTAACACCTGGATAAAAGTGGCAAAGAAATTGGGGATACCTTCCCGCAGTTGCTGCACGTAAGCGTGTTGGTCGGTGGAACCCTTATTGCCGTATACGGCAATGCCCTGGTAGACGGTGTTGCCCACTAAGTCTTTTTCCTTACCCAAGGATTCCATTACCAATTGCTGCAAGTAGCGGCTGAACAGCAACAGGCTGTCTTTGTAGGGCAGGATGACCATATCTTTCTTGCCCTGTCCGTCGCCAGCATAATACCAGCAAAAAGCGAGGAGGGCGGCGGGATTGTTTTTCAGGTCCCGGACGCGGGTAGCTGCGTCCATTTCCTTGGCTCCAGCTAACAGGGCGCGGATATCGATGCCTTGGAGGGCAGCAGGTAACAAACCCACTGGAGACAGTTCTGAGGTGCGTCCTCCAACCCAGTCGTACATGGGGAATTTTGTCAGCCAGCCCTCGGCTGTGGCAAATTGATCGAGTTTACTGCCCTCCATTGTTGTCACTACGGCGTATTGGGAAAAGTTCAATCCCTGAGCCTCGTAAGCGTGCTTGACTTCTAACATCCCGTTGCGGGGTTCGGGGGTGCCGCCGGATTTGCTGGTGTTGATAACCAGGGTACTTTTGAGACGATCGCCAATCCCATTGAGAACGCGATCGATGCCGGCGGGATCGGTGTTGTCAATGAAGTGAATCTCTAGGGGAGGCTTCTCGGGAGCTAAGGCTGAGGCGACGAATTGGGGGCCGAGGGCCGAACCACCAATGCCGATGGCGAGGAGGTCAGTAAATTTGGGCGCTTTGGGAGGATGGATTGTCCCGTCGTGAACCTGACGGGCAAAGGTTTCAATTTCTTCGATACCCTTAATAATCTCCTGGCGCATTTGGGGAGTGGGAGCGAGATCTGGGTTACGCAACCAGTAGTGCCCTACCATGCGGTTCTCATCTGGATTGGCGATCGCACCTCCCTCCAGGGTTTTCATATCTTGGAAAGCCTTGTCAAATTTTGGTTTTAAGGCTTCTACTAATTCAAGTGTAAACCTCATCCGGCTAACATCCAGATACATTTGCAAGCCTTCGTGGTAGTAAAGCCAGTCTTGATATCGCTGCCAGAGTGTTTCCATTTTAGATTTTAGATTGTGGATTTTGGGATTTGAAATTAATGTAAATTCGATAACAGAAATTTACTTCCGGATTCCTTTAACTTAATGTCGCTACCAACTCGAGAATGCCGCCCAAGCCTTTGCCCATTTCGCTGGGGGAAATTTTGCCGTCACTATCTTCGTCGAGGGCATCAAACACTGCGTCACTACCAAGCCACTCTTCACGGGTGATGAAGCCATCTCCGTCGAGGTCGTAACTCTGGAAAATTTCTGCGCTGGCGACACCGACTTTGGCCCCAGATTCCAGTTGTGCCAGCCGTGTGGCTAAAAGGTGTTCGAGGGTTTCGAGGGCTTTGGTAAAGCCTTTAATTCCTTCATCTAGCTTTTCATGAGCCATCCGGTCTGCCCCATGCATTTGATCAAAAGTAGCTTTATCAATCGACAGTTTCTCAATGTCCATAGTGGCTGCCTTTGCCGGATCGAGTTTGCGGGTGAGTTGTTTTTCCGTCGCCTCCAGTTCGGCCAGCAGTTTGGGAGAAATGGTCAGCAGGTCGCAGCCGGCTAGTTCTTCGATTTCGCCGATGTTGCGGAAGCTTGCCCCCATGATTTCGGTCTTATAGCCAAACTTTTTGTAGTAGTTGTAGATGGTGGTGACAGATTTTACTCCCGGATCTTCAGCCCCCACGTAATCCTGACTGGTCTCTTTTTTGTACCAGTCGAGAATGCGCCCCACAAAGGGAGAGATCAGGGTCACTCCTGCCTCAGCACAGGCGATCGCCTGGTGCAGTCCAAACAGCAGGGTTAGGTTGCAGTGAATGCCTTCTGCTTCTAATACTTTCGCCGCTTGGATCCCTTCCCAAGTGGAGGCAATTTTGATTAAAACTCGCTCGCGGGAGATGCCCGACCCTTCGTACTGGGCAATTAGGTCTCGCCCTTTGGCAATAGTGCTTTCGGTGTCGAAGGAAAGCCGCGCATCTACTTCCGTCGAAACCCGTTTAGGGACGATTTCGAGAATCTTTTTGCCAAAGGAAACCGCCAGGCGATCGAATGCTAGAGAGGCGATCTCAGCATTAGTTGCGCCGAAACCTGCATCCTTTTTAGATTGGATTAAGGTTTCATCGACAATGGCTTGATATTGGGGCATCTGGGCTGCCGCCGTGATCAGAGAAGGATTGGTGGTGGCATCTCTGGGTGTGAACTTTTGGATCGCCTCAATGTCGCCTGTATCCGCCACTACAACGGTCATGCTTCGCAATTGTTCTAGTAGATTTTTAGCCATGTTTTTCGATTGAGGATTTTATTTTTTAGATTGATGTTACTTCAAAATCTTTTTATCGGTGACTTTGCCCTCGTCATCGATCTCGTAAACGAGGGG
>JBFRWL010000060.1:0-12636 GCA_051439565.1 Prochloraceae cyanobacterium | reverse complement strand
GAGTATCTACAACTCTGCTCAAATTAGCTTCTGCTTCTTCAACTCTTTCTCTAGCAGTATCTAAAGTCAAACGCCGCCCATCTAATTCCGAGGCAGAAATTGCCCCTTCTCTTGCTAGTTGCTGATTGCGTCTAAATTCTATTTCCGCATTGGCTAACTCAGCTTTTAAGCGCTCAATTGTTGCTAGTTGTGCTTTTTTTTCTGTTTGCAGTTGTGCGTATAACCTTCTAATAGTGGCTCTTTGAGCATTTATTTCTCCTTTTTTGGCTCCGGCTTTAACAATTGCTAAATTTGCTTGGGCAACTTTGACTTCTTGTTGGGCTAATTCTACTGCTGCTTGTTTGCGATCGCGGTTGTCTAAGATAGCAACTACTTGCTCGGCTTTAACCCAATCTCCTTCTCGGACTAACAACTTAGTTACTTTAGCTCCTCCCTGAGTCGGTGGAGGAGACAATGTAATTACTTCTCCTCGGGGTTCAATTCGTCCCAAGGAACTCACCGCGTCAGTTACTGGGGTTATACTCGCTAGAGGCAGTGCTTCTGAAGATTGCTCCTTGCTAGTATTCAGGTTGTATATAGCTGTCGTACCAGTAACAAGCAATCCAATAACAGATAGAGCCAGCACCCATCGCTTTCTGGGTTTTGATAGTGACTGAGCCTTTAACTTTATTTGATTGCCCATAACTTTAATTTTCTAGACTCGTTGTTTAATTTTTCGCAGATTTTGGGTTTTACTTGTACTTGTGGGTTGTCCTTGTAACCACTCGACTAATTTGCCTGAAACTCTTAATTTACCGTTGAGGAACTCGTCGGATAGGGAGAGCGCTAGTAAAAGTATAGATAAGGAAAATAGATCCATTAGTTCAATCTCTCTTTTCAAACTAGACTGTATAGTTTAGATATTCTAATATTTAGAATAGACTGTACAGTTTAATTTTGTCAACCTATGTAATTCAAGAAAATTTTCTGACACAGCAAAAGCCTGAAACTATGACTAAAACCACTAAAACAAAAAGCGAACGCTACCGGAGTAAATCGAGCGATAAAGCCGAACAAATCCTGCGTGGAGCGCTGCCAGAATTCCTAAAACGCGGCTATGCTAGGACAACTATGGATAAGATAGCTTGCTCGGCGGGGGTATCAAAGCAAACTTTATACAGTCACTTTTCTGACAAGGAAGGACTATTCACTGCTTTGGTCAAGTGGATCGCGAGCGATAAGTTTCAGCGAGTGTGGTCGCAACCTCTTGAAGGAGAACCAGAAAGGGTATTGAGAGATTTGGCTCGTCGCTTGCTCTCAGAAGTCGAACAAGAAGATCATCTCAGCTTTATGCGACTGATTATAGCAGAGTCAAGAGAGCGGCCTGACTTGGCAGCCTTATTGTGTACTAATTTGCCCAAACCGGCGATCGCGATTCTGACTAAATACTTGGAAGCTTGTCCAGAGCTAAATTTGCGGGATCCAGAAGCGACGGCGAGTATTTTTATTGGATCATTAATTTCTTTTATCTTGACTCAAGAGATACTTAATGGAAAAAAGGTGATGCCAATGGAGGGCGATCGCCTGGTTGACAGTCTGGTGGAGCTGCTTCTTACCCAAAAAAAAGTTTAGAATATTTGAATAACTGGTGTGGAAAATCTCGTGAGTCAGGATCGTAAACAGGCAAAATATACAGCGCGAAAGATACCAGCTCAAAGCAAGTTTGCTAAGACTTATTATGGTATTTTGGGGCTATATCCTTCTGCTTCGGCAATAGAAATTCGTCGCGCCTATCGGGAATTAAGCAAACGCTATCATCCAGATACAACGGATTTACCACCAGAGATTGCCACAGCCAAATTCCAGCGAATTAACGAAGCCTATGCTACTATCAGCAATCCAGAGCGGAGAGCTTTATACGATTTAAAAATAGGCTATTCCCGCATAAATGTCCTACAATCTCCCTCCGATTTAGAGGGTTCGGGAACTTCTGCCGATCGCAAGTGGTCTAATTCAGCGTACCTCGATCCTACAGACCGCCCCCTATCAGCTGGCGAAATTTTCGTTCTGTTTATTCTTGGTCTAACCATTCTAGGCTGCTTGCTCTTGGCGATCGCCATTGGCTTAACTAGAGGAGACGCAGCTCTCCAAGTTACTTATTCAAGTAACCACAATTTAGCTCCAGGCCAGCAAATAACAGCATTAGGAAAATTAACTAATCACAGCGAGCGTAGGACAGTCTTTGGAATGTCAATTGCTCCAACTACTCCAAGAGCGAAACAAACTTTCAATTAATACTCTATCAGGCAAATCAATTCAGTTTCATGGCTCTTACTCCCGCCGATACTCCTTTATACAACCATCCCCTACCTGAGATCGAGCAGTGGCTTGCTAATCTTGGCTGTCAACAAGATCGAGATAACTTGCACTGTTGGTACGTCGATCGATCGACTTGGAATGCCAAATTATGCTTGGATGTTGAAGAAATAACCGTACTCTATATGAAAGCCGGTCAAGGAGGAGAAGATATTAAGAGGTCCTTCAAATATTCCCTGAGTCGTCAAGATATAGAAGCGGCTGTTTTCTCTGGACCGTAATTGGGAGAAAAGAGAGACAAGCAGAGAAAATTTGCTTTCTCTACTCTCTGTTCATAACCCTGATTACTCGAGCTACACATGAGAAATTTACAATTTACCAAAACGGCGATCGCGCTGTTGATATGCGCAGAGTGCTTGGTGAAACTGAGGGCGATCGAAATCAGGCCATAAGGTAGGAGTAACGTAAATTTCTGCATAAGCAATTTGCCACAGTAAAAAATTGCTAATCCGCATTTCTCCACTGCTACGGATGAGCAAATCGGGGTAAGGCAGGCTAGCAGTATAAAGATAGCGTTCGAATAGACCTTCATCTATTTCATCAACATCAATCAGACCTTGCTGCACCTGAGTCGCGATCGCCCGACAAGCATGAACAATTTCCTGCCTTCCTCCGTAGTTAGTAGCAATAGTAAATTGAATTCCTCCATTATCCTTAGTATCGTGCATTGAGCGCTGAATCTCGTTTTGTAGAGAGCGCGGCAACGCCTCTAAATTGCCTACAAAGCGAATCCTGACATTTTCCTCGATCATTTCTTTAAGTTCTCGCCGCAAAACTCTTTCAAACAGAGTCAAGAGAAATTGCACTTCTTCCCTCGGACGACCCCAGTTTTCCGTCGAAAAAGCATAAGCACTCAGAGCGGGAATTCCCCAGTCCCTACAGCAACGCAGCAAATTTTTTAGAGCATCTACTCCTCGCTGATGACCTATAATTCGGGGTAATCCCCGATTTTTTGCCCAGCGTCCATTGCCATCCATGATTACCGCTACGTGCTTAGGCAAGCGACTTTTATCAAGATCGACTGGTAACTCTTGTAAGGCAGTTGGCGATTCATTCATTTCTTTTCTTTTGAGGTCGATGAAGGAAGACGAAAGAGACGCTTCAATATACTTTTTGCCTGGGAGCTGATTTTACGACTCAGACTATTTATCCCAGCAGGAACGGGAACTACCTCGCGACGTTCGACAGCAGGAGAAAATCTTTCCTCTAACAGCTCTTTGAGTTTACTGCTAGTTAAGGGTCGATTGAGAAAACCTGCTTCCGCTAGGGAAATAGAACCTGTTTCTTCAGAAACAACAATACACAAACAATCTCGAACTTGGTCGGTAATTCCCATTGCTGCTCGGTGACGGGTTCCTAATTGACGCGATGCTTTACGCTCAGAAAGAGGTAAGATCGCGCCAGCAGAAATAATACGGGAACCGCGAATTAAGAGAGCGCCATCGTGTAACAGGGTGCTTGTTTGAAAAATAGTCTGCACCAGTTCCTTAGAAATTTCAGCATTGAGCAAAACTCCAGGGACAGACAAAAACTCCTCGTCTAGTGGGGTAATAGTTTCAATCACGATCAATGCCCCAGTGCGATTTTGAGACAGTTCTTTAACAGCATCGACTATTTTATCAATCACACTGTCCGATTGGGGTATTGCGCTTCGCGAGGGACGAAACAACTGAACAATTTCTCCTCTTCCTAACTGTTCGAGAAAGCGGCGAAACTGGGATTGGAAAATTACTGCCATGGCTACAGCCGATCCTAGAACCATCTTTTCCAGAACAAAATTCAGCAGTGTCAAATCCAGTCGTTTACTCACCACTGCTGCTAGCATTAACACAATTAATCCCCGAACCATCCAGAGGGTACGGCGCTCTCCAATAAGGAGTAGTACCCAATAAGTCAGGGCTAGAACCAAGCCAATATCGATGCTGTAAAGTAACAAGGGCTTAATCCAGCTATGGTCAGGAGCAGAACCCGACGGAGGCATTGAACTCTAATAATCTCAGTTTAGACGGTAGTTTAAGAGTGAGAGGAGGCACTTAGTTTAATAGTGCAAGGATTAAACAAGGGAAACAGCTTGCTTCAGGCAATGTTAATTCCAGATAAATTCTAGAAATGCCAGTTACATGGCTTTTTCCACAATAGACTTCTTGCAGAAGTTGGGAACGGTAAGGAACAGTTTCTTATATATTCTGTTGCCAGATGAACTGTTGCCTACCTCTTGTAAAAGGCATTTTTGCCAGAGTACTTGGCAACTTAACAGGGCATCAGTTGCCTTTTTATCTTCTAGAGTGCTGACGAACTCTAACAAGAGCCTGGGGGAGCAAACACCTGAACGGTAGCAGGAAGCTAATTCTCCACCTATAGGTTATATTACTCTAGCTACTTGCTAAAGTTGGCAATAATACTAGCGCTAAAAACAAAAACCAGCAACTTAAAGGTGACTTTCTCTTCTGAAAAATGAGAGAGTAGCTCTATTGAGAGATTATTAGTCTTTCTGGCATTAGGTCTTGCCGTACGATATCTTCATAGGTTTCTCGCTGCAAAATCAGGTTAGCTTCCCCTTCATTAACTAAAATTGCCGCTGGTCTGGGCAAGCGATTGTAATTGGAAGCCATACTATAGTTGTAAGCTCCTGTTCCCATGACTACTAAGATATCTCCTGGCTTAATTGCGGGCAATTGGGCATCTTTAATCAGGACATCTCCTGATTCGCAGTGTTTTCCAGCAATTGTTACCGTCTCTTGTAAAGGTGCTGACATTCGATTAGCAACTACTACTCGATAAAGAGACTGATAGGTAATTGGTCGAGGATTATCAGACATACCGCCGTCTATTGACAGGTAAGTACGGATTTCGGGAACGACTTTGCGGCTACCTGCACTATAGGCAGTAACGCCAGCCGAACCGATCAGCGATCGCCCTGGTTCCGAGATTAATTTCGGTAGGGTTAATTGACTAGACTGGCAAGCTGCTGCTACTGCTTCTGAAACTACTTTTACCCAAGACTCAATACTAGGGGGATCGTCAGCTTCACTATAGCGAATGCCCAAACCGCAACCTACGTTTAATTCTTTTAGTTCCAAGCCGCGATCGCCAGCTTTTTTCATCCACTCCACTAAAACTCCCGCTAAATCTTGATGAGGTTGAAGCTCAAAAATTTGGGAGCCAATATGAGCGTGTAAACCAATACACTCGAGTTGGGGTTGCTGGAGAACAAAGGTAAAAACTTCATCTATATCGTTGGGATCGAAGCCAAATTTACTATCTAAGTGTCCGGTGCGAATGTACTCGTGAGTGTGACATTCAATCCCAGGAGTCAACCTCAGCATGACTCTTATTCGCGGTTTTTCTGGTCTAACTTGCGCCATTTGAGCCAGCACCTTTAACTCAAGCCAGTTATCGACAATTATTGTACAATTATTCTCAATTGCTAAGCTCAGCTCAGTAGCAGATTTGTTGTTGCCGTGGAGATAAATTTGTTCTCCACTTACTCCTGCTTTTAGCGCTGTGTAGAGTTCTCCGCCAGAAGCTACATCCAAACCTAAACCCTCACTGCTAACTAAGCGGCAAACAGCCAAACAATTCCAGGCTTTGGAAGCATAGATTACTTGAGATTCTCCGGGGTAGTAGGTTTTAAAGGCATCCCGATACTGACGACAGGCAATTCTTAAGGTAGCTTCGTCTAAGACGTAAAGGGGGGAACCGAATTGCTCGACCAAGGTGGTCAGATCGCAGCCGCCAATTTCCAGACAGTCGCGGCTGTTGACTTTGGCAGTTAGAGGAAGAAGTTCTTGATTTGGCGATCGAGATTTGAGATCCTCACTAGTAAGTTGGGGTAAATATTTAAGTCCAGAATTTTGTTCTCTGAGCTCGGTTGATACCATGATCTGATTGTTTCCTTGGTCTTATTATTAAGTAGTGTACAATTGAAAGCAGTGACCTTACTAGAACTTAAGCTTAAGGCTCTCCAGAGAGAGCAACTCCAACAAGTTGTTGAATTAGATCGAATATGCTTGGGCGGACTCTGGACTTTAGAAGGCTATCAAAGAGAATTACACAGTCCTAACAGTACTTTGTTAGCACTTTCTCTCTCCAAAGAGACAGAATCGAACTCTATCGTAGGTATAGCCTGTTTTTGGGCAATTTTAGAGGAGGCACACGTTACAATTTTGGCAGTTCATCCAGACTATCAAGGTCAAGGGATGGGACAATTACTGCTCTACGCTTTACTTAGTGATGCAGTTAAGCGTAATCTAGAAAGAGCGACCCTAGAAGTAAGAGAGTCAAATAAGTCAGCTTTGTTCCTCTACCACAAGTTTGGCTTTCAAACTGCGGGAAAGCGCAAAGGATACTATCAAAAAACTGGCGAAGATGCTTTAATTCTCTGGAGAAGCGGTTTGAATCAGCCCGAATTCAGTCGCCATTTGACAATTTGGCAGCAGCAAGTTAATCAACGCCTAGAGGAAAATCAATGGCAACTGATTTGGCAAAAGTAATGTCAATTAATTGAAACTCGAGCATTTATCTCGGTTTAAATTCGACCTGTTGTACTGTAAATAACAGCTTGAAATGTATGCTGTGCTAGAATCAGCATACACGGGCACGCAGCAGGTGATGGAAGATCATGTTTGAACGCTTCACAGAAAAAGCCATTAAGGTGATCATGCTCGCTCAGGAGGAGGCACGTCGCCTGGGACATAACTTCGTAGGCACTGAGCAAATTCTTCTCGGTTTAATTGGAGAAGGAACGGGTGTGGCGGCTAAAGTACTTAAATCTATGGGGGTCAATCTTAAAGATGCCCGGATTGAAGTAGAAAAAATTATTGGTCGCGGCTCCGGCTTTGTGGCAGTAGAAATTCCCTTTACTCCAAGAGCTAAGCGGGTTTTAGAGTTATCCTTAGAAGAAGCTCGCCAACTAGGACACAATTATATTGGTACCGAACACTTACTTCTCGGCTTAATTCGGGAAGGAGAGGGCGTAGCGGCTAGAGTACTGGAAAATTTAGGTGTAGACTTGTCTAAAGTTCGCACTCAAGTAATTCGGATGTTGGGAGAAACAGCAGAAGTATCGGTCGGCTCTGGCGAGCGAGGTCGGACAAAAACCCCAACTCTGGACGAGTTTGGCTCGAACTTGACTCAAATGGCGGCGGAGGGCAAGCTAGATCCAGTAGTAGGACGAATTAAAGAAATTGAACGAGTGATTCAAATTTTGGGTCGCCGTACTAAAAATAATCCCGTTTTGATTGGGGAACCAGGGGTTGGCAAAACAGCGATCGCTGAAGGACTCGCTCAACGGATTGCTAACAAGGATATTCCCGACATCTTGGAAGAAAAGCGAGTTGTTACCCTAGATATCGGGTTGCTAGTCGCTGGGACCAAATATCGAGGCGAGTTTGAAGAACGTCTCAAAAAAATTATGGACGAAATTCGTCAAGCGGCCAATGTAATTCTGGTGATTGACGAAGTACATACTTTGATTGGTGCGGGTGCAGCCGAAGGTGCAATTGACGCAGCTAACATTCTCAAACCAGCTTTAGCCAGGGGAGAACTGCAGTGCATTGGTGCGACAACTCTAGACGAGTACCGCAAGCACATCGAAAGAGATGCAGCTCTCGAACGTCGCTTCCAACCAGTCATGGTAGGGGAGCCGACCGTAGAAGAAACGATCGAAATTCTCTTTGGTTTGCGGGAACGCTACGAGCAACACCACAAGCTCAAAATCTTGGATGAAGCTCTAGAAGCAGCTGCTAAACTCTCCGATCGCTATATTTCCGATCGCTATTTGCCAGATAAGGCAATTGACCTGATTGACGAAGCAGGTTCGCGGGTACGTCTGCTCAACTCTCAGTTACCCCCAGCGGCTAAAGAGTTAGATAAAGAACTGCGTCAGATACTCAAGCAAAAAGATGATGCAGTCCGCGCTCAGGACTTCGATAAAGCCGGAGAATTGCGCGATCGCGAGATGGAAATCAAAGCACAAATTCGCTCGATCGCTTCTGCGAAGAAAAACGAAGGTTCTGATGATGACTCTCCATCAGTGGATCCAGAGGAAATCGCTCACGTAGTTGCCGCCTGGACTGGCATACCAGTTAACAAACTGACTGAGTCCGAATCTGAGAAACTGCTGCATATGGAAGATACCTTGCATCAGCGTCTCATCGGTCAAGAAGATGCCGTCAAAGCAGTCTCGCGCGCTATTCGTCGCGCCAGAGTTGGACTGAAAAACCCCAACCGACCTATTGCTAGCTTTGTCTTCTCTGGTCCTACTGGTGTAGGTAAAACCGAGTTGACTAAAGCTTTAGCGGCTTACTTCTTCGGTTCGGAAGACGCAATGGTGCGCCTAGATATGTCCGAGTATATGGAGCGTCACACAGTCTCTAAACTGATTGGTTCTCCTCCGGGATACGTAGGTTATAACGAAGGCGGTCAACTTACTGAAGCAGTGCGCCGTCGTCCTTACACCGTAGTGCTATTCGACGAAATCGAAAAAGCTCACCCCGATGTCTTCAACTTGCTCCTGCAAATCTTAGAAGACGGTCGCCTCACCGACGCTAAAGGTCGTACAGTAGACTTCAAGAATACTCTATTGATTATGACCTCTAATATCGGCTCCAAGGTAATTGAAAAGGGTGGCGGTGGTTTAGGTTTCGAGTTTGCCGAAGATCAAACCGAATCTCAGTACAATCGCATTCGTTCTCTGGTGAATGAGGAGTTAAAACAATACTTCCGTCCAGAGTTCCTCAACCGTCTTGACGAAATCATCGTCTTCCGTCAGCTCAGTAAAGAAGAAGTCAAGCAGATCGCCGATATTCTGCTCAAGGAGGTGTTTACACGCCTGACAGAACAGGAGATCGCTCTGGAGGTTACCGAGAAGTTCAAAGATCGCTTGGTAGAAGAAGGCTACAACCCAGCCTACGGAGCAAGACCCTTGCGTCGAGCAATTATGCGTCTGCTAGAAGATGTCTTGGCTGAGGAAATTCTTTCTGGTCGTCTAGGTGAAGGCGATCGAGCTAAGGTCGATCTTGATGAAGAAAATAATGTCAAGGTATTTCCGCTAGAAAAGGAACAGCCGCTATTGACTAAGGTACAAGAATAGTCGAGTAAATTTGTCTTAGTTGGAAGGAACTTCCTAACTTAGCGTAGAGCGCGCCAAGCCCCGTCTTTTAAGGCGGGGCTCTAATTTGGTAGAGAAAATTTTCTGCTGGGTAAGTAAAGCGTTACTATGATGGAATTATGAAATAGGCAAATCTTAGCCGTAGCCAATCTAGACCTTTGATGGAGACTCAAGCTTTTAGCGAGCTTTTCCCTTTATTTAGTAATGCTCACCCAGAGACATTAGAATGGTTCCTATCTATTGCAGAAGAACAAGAATATCCTCAAGAGCAAACGATATTAACTGAAGAATCCTGGGGGACGGCAGTTTATTTTATTGTCTCCGGTTGGGTAAAAATTAAACGTAGAGAGCGAGAAAAATCGCTCGCCTTGGAAATACTCGGTCGGGGCGATTTTTTTGGAGCAACCGCGATTCTTGACGAATCTCCTCGTTGCACGGAAGTAGTGGCTCTTTCTCAGGTCAAACTAATAAGTATTTCTGCCCAGCGTTTTATTCAAAGTCTGTTAAAGGATTCCCAGTTACAACATCGGATGTTGCAGTTAATGGTAAAGCGAGTGCGCTACTTAAATACTCGCTTTCAACTTCGCCACCAGCCACCAGCGGTAAAAGTAACTCAAATTCTGCTATTTTTAGCAGAACACTACGGTCAACATACTGAGAAAGGAAAGGAAATCTACAATATTCGCAATCGGGACTTGGCAGATCTCGTCGACATCAGCATTGAAGAAATTAGAAAAATTATGAAAAAGTTAGAAAATAAAGGTTGGATTGAAATAGACCGAGACAATCAAACCTTATGTTTAACTAATCTCAAGCAACTATCCCATCTTGCCATACAAATTTAGAATTTAAGCATGACTAAAGCTAATGCTATTCGCCAGTCTAATACTTCCCAAACCTTACCAGCTATCTCTTATCAAGTTTCCATGTCTGAGCCCACATCTCATTTATTTGAGGTGAGATTGCAAGTCAAAGGCTGGCAAGCACCTACACTAGATTTAAAGATGCCAGTTTGGACTCCCGGATCTTATTTAGTACGAGAATATGCCAGACACGTACAGGATTTTTCTGCTCAAGCGAGTCTTGGGAACCAATCTTTAGAAAGTCGCAAACTAAGTAAAAATCACTGGCAAATTACAACTGAGGATATTGCCGATTTAACTGTTCGTTATCGAGTATTTGCTAACGAACTTACAGTACGTACCAATCACCTGGATGCTACCCACGCTTATTTTAATGGGGCAGCAGTATTTTTATATATCCCAGGGTTAGAACAACAGCCAATTATAGTTAAAATCGTTCCCCCAAGATCTAATTGGCAAGTAACTACTACCCTACCTGTAGTTGCAGGAGAAGTAAATACTTTTACAGCCAAAGATTTCGATACTTTAGTAGATAGTCCTTTTGAAATTGGTTGGCATCACCTATACGATTTTGAAGCCCAAGGATTGCCTCATCAGCTAGCAATTTGGGGAGAGGGAAATGCTCAGCCAACATCAATGATTGAGGATATCAAAAAAATTATTCAGGTAGAAGCAGATTTATATGGCGGACTGCCTTACGAGCGCTATTTATTTATCCTCCATTTGTCTGACAGTGGTTTTGGTGGTTTAGAACACAAAAATTCCTGTTCTCTAAATTATCCTCGCTTTGGATTTCGCCTTCGAGACAAATACAACCGTTTTATCCAGTTAGTTGCCCATGAATTCTTTCACCTGTGGAATGTGAAACGAATTCGTCCCAAAGCTTTAGAAACTTTTGACTATGATTTAGAAAACTACACTACATCTCTTTGGTTTTCTGAAGGGACAACTAGCTATTATGACTTAGTAATTCCTCTCAGGGCAGGAATTTACAATCGCAATACTTTTCTCGAAAATTTAGGTCAAGAAATCACTAAGTTTCTGACTAAGCCAGGACGCAAGGTACAATCTTTGAGCGAGTCTAGTTTTGACGCTTGGATTAAGCTTTATCGGCGAGATGCTAATAGCGATAATTCCCAGATTTCCTATTATTTGAAAGGCGAGCTAGTTTCTTTGCTGTTAGATTTGTTAATTAGGTCTCGTCACAACAATCAGCGATCGCTCGACGAAGTAATGCGCCAGATGTGGCAGCGTTTTGGTAAGGAAGAAATTGGCTTTACCCCTTCTCAGTTATGGCAAGTTATTGAGTCAGTAGCCGGAATAGATTTAACTGATTTCCGCGATCGCTACTTAGATAGCACTGAGGAATTGCCCTTCGACGAATACCTGGAACCTTTTGGCTTGCGCGTGAATAGCATTATGGACCCAGAACCTTTTCCCTATATGGGGATCAAGGTAGAAGCAGAAAATGGCAAACAGACAATTAAATTTGTAGCAGCAGGTTCGCCAGCAGCCCTAGCAGGGATTGATGCGGGAGATGAGTTATTAGCCCTTGACAAAATGGGAGTAACTAGCGAGCAATTGAGCGATCGCCTCAGAGATTATCAGCCTGACGATACCATCGAAGTAACCGTTTTCCACCAAAACCAACTCCGCACTCTACCAGTGAAATTGGCACCACCCCAACCAAGTCGCTATGAAGTAGTGCAAATTGAAAATCCAACTAAGGTCCAAAAGCAAAATTTTTCTGGCTGGCTTTAAGTTGAAAATCAATTCAACTCAGATTTATTAAGTAAAAAAAAGCTCAGCAAAAGTTGCTGGGCTTGTTATCAAGAGGAAAACTATGACAGGAGGGCTATGACGACTTTGACCGTTTTTAAGAGGTTGAAGTTTTTGTCTGCCTTGCTTTTAATATCTGACATCAGCTGTCAATATACATCCTCATAATTACTGAAATATACAAACCCTTTAAATTTATCTAGTGATTTATACTCGGTTTTGGATGAGTAGCAGCTTAATATCTAATTGGAGCGTGCTGAATAAAAGTGTAAGGTAGGTCAAATAAGGGGTTTGAATCTTTTTTTGCCAACAAGTGCAAGATTACAACCTCGCTTAAGCTCAAAAAACTTGCCATGTCAGAAAATTATTTGAGATTTATCTTGGCTACCAATCCTAAGAAAATTCCCTTAATACCTACCACCTAACACCTATCGCAACCGAGAATTATTCCTTTTTCAGCAAACCCTAATTAGTGCCAACAAAGGTTATTTCTGGAAATTTCCCTTGAGCTTGAGCCATAGTAGTATC
>JBFRWL010000059.1:0-4941 GCA_051439565.1 Prochloraceae cyanobacterium | reverse complement strand
GTACGGTAGAGGGCGGGTATGCAGATACGCAAGCGCATCTGCATACCCGCAATTACTTTTGTTTTCCCGCGCATACTTCTGTCGTGTTACTTTCAGAAGTGCGAAAAGGTGGTTAGTATAGAAGTATAATGAGCAAAAAAACATGTCAGATTTCCAAAAATAGAGATTTCTTAATCAGAGGGCTAAGTAGTCGGACATAAATAAATCCCTCGATGTTAAGAGATGAAGGGAAGATTGCGAGACAGCAATAGCTAAAAATATTAGTTTTAGCTTTTTTTAGCAGAGTAAAACTATTTTCTTTCTCCTCTAATTCTTGGTGCAATAACTCGTGAATCTACGCCATAATATTTAGCAGCTTGGGACATTTTAAACCTGAGCAAGTTTTCTTCTCCAAGCTGCTGTTTTTCTCTAAATTTTATAGTTTTAATACCTAGAGATTTAATTATTTCTGTTGCAACTGCTTGTGCTAATAGAGGTGGTACAGAATTGCCGATTTGTCGAAAGCCATGCCATTTGGTAAAGTGAAATCTAAACCAATCAGGATAGGAATGAAGTCGGGCTGCTTCCCTAACAGTAATACAACGGGGTGTAAACGGATGAATTGGTCGAGGAGAAGTGTAAGCACCTCCATTACTTGCGGTTCCGGCTCGTAAGGTGTTACATAAACCTTCAGGTGATAGTTTATAAAAGCGACTGATTTTCTCTGTTTTTCCTGTTGGTGTCTCAGCAAATCGAGAAATAGTTTCATGAGTATGTTTGGTGCGCAAACTTGAAGTAAGTATCCTAGAATCGTAGTAGCGATCGCGCGAAAAATTATCCTCTACATAGCACAAACCCCGCAGTTTTCTCGCATAATCGCTTGGCTTACCATATTCAGCTTGCACCCAATCTCTTTTTTCTAGTTCTGGGTAATTATTAACTTCAGGTAAATCGCCAATTGCATCTCTAACATTTGGAGTTTGAGGAAGATTTAAATATTCAGTAATGTTGGAGTTTTTTGTTGTTGGTAAAGTTTGCATTTGGGGATATTTAGGTAAGTATAAACCACGCTTGCATCCGAGTAAAAATAATCTTTCTCGGTTTTGAGGGACTCCATAATAAGCTGCATTTAATACTTGATATTTTTCCTCTACTTCGTAACCATTAGCTTGAAATTTAGTAATTATTTCTTCAAGTAATTGTTGGTGTTTGCCGATCGCTATTCCTCGAACGTTTTCCATGACAAAATATTTGGGTTGTAGTTCTAGTACTAATCGCAGAAAATGAGAAAGAAGAGTATTTCTAGGATCGTCTAGATGGCGCTTACCAATCAAAGAAAAGCCTTGACAGGGGGGTCCGCCAAAGACTACATCTATTTCTTGTTGTCCGATCGAAGATAAATTTCTAATTTCCTTCCCTGTAGTTTCAGTGACGCTGCGACATAAAACAGACCAAAAGGGGAAATTAAACTCGTGAGTGGCGCAATGAATAGGATCGATTTCTACAGCAGCAAGTACCTCGAAACCTGCTTGTTCAAAACCTAGAGTCATTCCTCCCGCACCAGCAAACAAATCTACAGCGATCGGTCGTCTTTTGTTTTTCCCACCAGCCATATTGTTTACTCGATCGAGGGGTTCATTTCAAAACTCCACAATAACGGGAGCATGATCGCTAGGTTTTTCCAGCTTTCTAGGTTCTATATCAATCTTGCAGCTAATGGCGCGATCATAAAGCTCTGACGTAAGATAGTGATGATCAATTCGCCAGCCTCGATTGCGTTGGAAGCCAGCAGCGCGATAATCCCACCAACTAAAATGTCCCCCTTCTTCAGTAAACTTGCGAAAAGCATCTTTTAACCCTATCTCTAAAACTTCTCGTAAGGCTTGGCGTTCGGCTGAAGAGGACATGATATGATTCTTTTTACTTTGAGAATTATAAATATCCTTATCTTCTAAAGCTACATTAAAATCGCCGCAAACACACATTTGAGCTGGTGCTTGTTCTAGCAATACTTGTAAATATTCTCGGAGCACTTTTAACCAGCGGAGTTTGTAGTCATATTTATCGCTACCAAGAGCAGAACCATTAGGTACATAGAGGTTGAGAATACGTATATTGTCAATAACGCCAGTAATTACCCGTTTTTGTGCATCGAAATCTTCTGCTGATTTATCTCCTACTATTGGTGCAAAGCCATTACTTACATCCTCCATTGGTTGGCGGCTAAAAATGGCTACGCCGTTGTAGGCTTTTTGTCCAGAAATATAGAGGTGATAACCTAATTGTTCAAAAAGGTTTCTGGGGAAATCTAGATCTATTACTTTGGTTTCTTGTAAACAGAGAACCTCTACAGGATTTTCCTGCAACCAGTCAGCTACTTGCTGTTGGCGAGTACGAATTGAGTTTACATTCCAGGTTGCGACTTTCATTTAATCTTGTTACAGAATAATTTCTCTAACTGCTCTAGCTCAAATAGAGTCACTTTATCTCAATTCCATAAATGATATGAACTCTAAAATACTACACCCAGGCTGTTTTTAGCTTGGGTGCAAATACTAGGCTGATTTTAGCTTACGTGTAAATATTTATTAAAAATTACTATCAGATTGCTAAATGTTGCTCCACAGCCAGAACTAATTTATCTGTCCAGTAGCGAGTAACTTGAGAGCTAGCGGCTTCTACCATAACGCGAATCACGGGTTCGGTGCCAGAAGCTCGAACTAAAACTCGTCCCCGATCGCCCATTTCCTGCTTGGCTATCTCGATCGCTTGTTGTAAAGGTTGACAAGATTGCCAGTTAACGCGGCGATCGCGGTCTTCTACTCGCACGTTGCGTAACAGTTGGGGATAAGTTTGAAAGCTTCCGTCTACTAATTCTGTCAGAGAAACGCCAGACTTACGCAGCAAAGAAGTTAAATGCAGCGCAGTTTGCAAACCGTCTCCAGAAACACCGTGATGGTGACAGATAATATGTCCTGATTGCTCTCCCCCTAACATAGCGCCAGTATGCCACATTTGCTCTTGAACGTGGCGATCGCCTACGCGGGTACGTATTAGTTTACCCCCCAGCTTAGTCCAAGCTTTTTCAAAGCCTAGATTTGCCATGACTGTAGCAATAATTAAATCTCCAGGTAATTTTCCTCGTTCCCTGAGATTTTGACCCCAAAAATAAAGAATATAATCTCCGTCAACTACCCGACCTCTAGCATCTACAGCCATTACTCGATCGGCATCGCCATCAAAAGCAAATCCCACATCAGCCGAAGATTCCCTCACTGCTTGCTGTAGTATTTCTAGGTGAGTCGAACCACAATTGACATTGATGCGATCGCCATCTGGTCGAGAGTGCAAGCAGATAACTTCAGCTCCTAGTGACTCGAATAGAGACGGTGCTATCTGTACGGACGCTCCCCAAGCTAGATCTAACACAATCCGCATTCCTTGAAAATCATTACCAGATGGAAGGGAGCGCTGCAAAGCTCGGACATAATCTTTTACTAGGGAGGGACGATGATAGTATTTTCCCCAAACTGGAGTCGATGGAATTCTAGCTGCTACAGGGAAAGCCTCTGCTGCGTGACTATTTCTCGGTTCGATCCCACTTCTGAGCGCTGCTTCAATTTTATTGGTTAATGCTGTTGACAGCTTAGTTCCGTCACTACCAAAAAACTTAATACCGTTATCTTCTGGGGGATTGTGACTTGCGGAGATCATAATTCCCGCCATTGCTTTTGTTTCTCTAGTTAGGTAAGCTACGCAAGGAGTCGGACACAAACCCAGATTCCAAATCTCCAGTCCAGCACCAGCCAGCCCAGAAGCGATCGCCATTGCTAACATATCGCTAGAATTTCGCGAATCTTGTCCGATAATTACCGCTCCCGTGACAGATGCTTCCTCTCGCAGTACTTGACCCGCCCAAAAACCAAGCTGCAACGCAAAAGGAGCGCTTAGTAATTCTCCTACTTTCCCCCTAATTCCATCAGTACCAAATAGAGGAGACTTAGGCAATTTCTGGCAAGTCCCTGAGAAACTAAATTGCTGTGATGGTTCTTCTCGAATTTGACCAGTAGAATTACAGCGATCACTCACTTGAGGTCGGGTTGGAGATGTAACCATAATTTACCTCACACTACACACTCTCAGTGGAGGATAGCATCTTATATTATTTTCGGTTGAATATTTATTTGATCCTTTGAAATATTAAACTGGAAAAAAAACATATTTGTCTAGAGGAAGTCATTTCTTAAATAATTAGACTTAAGTTGGGCTTACCTATATGATTCGCAACTATTTCCAGCAGGTTGAGCCAGTCATAATTTTTAAAGAGATGTTGACGGTTTGCGATCGAACTTGCATATAAAATGACAATCTGCTGCAAAATTAAAAAAAGAAACAACTAAGGAGTACCCACAAAATGCTGGCATACATCCTGGCGATCGTAGTTTTTCTCGGCAGCCTAGCCTTTTATTTAGCACCCTTCTTTTATCCAGAGATTCACCGTAAAGGAGATTTTTACCTCAGTGGCATAGGAATGTTTTACGCACTCGTTCTCTGGGTGTGTGCAGGACGAATTACTGGCGGAGTTTTGTTGGGTCAAATAGCAGGAGTATCTCTGCTAGGTTGGTTGGCACTAGAAACCGCTTCCTTGAGGCGATCGAGCACTAGCCCAGAAGCACAAACAGAAATTACTCCTCAAATACAAGAAAAAATTACAAATTTCTTTCAAACTGAATGGGCAGCAATTCCCCTGCTAGCACCATTAGTCGGTCTCTTCCGCCCACAGGAATCTGAGCAAATACCAGCAGAGACTGAAGCACTAACCACTCCAGAAACAACAATAACAGAAGAAGAGCAAACAGAAGCAGAACTGGAGATTCCCAGCCAAGAGGAAACAGAAACAGTAACAACTGCAACAGAAGAATCAACAATCGAAGATATTGCTACTCCTCTAGCAACAGAAAC
>JBFRWL010000058.1:0-3175 GCA_051439565.1 Prochloraceae cyanobacterium | reverse complement strand
CCGCCGCCCGTTCATAAGCCAGCGCTTCTTCCTGTCTATAACCCTGTTTACTAGCTCCTTGAATAGCTCGATCATAATACTCCATTGCTTTGAGAGTTTGTCCTAACACTCGCGCTTTCTCTGCTTCTACAAGCTCGTACTTATGCTGGTAATTCATCGCTGCATGGGACGCCCAGTGTTTCATCTTTTCCTGATTCGCCTCCACTTGAGATAAGATTTGTGATTGTTCGTAATTTTCGACGTTATGATACTCAGCTAGGAGAGCAAGAGAATAGTAGAAGTTGTGTATGGCAACATACATAAACCCCCTCACCGCTTCTGCATGTTCTGAGGCCAACTTAGCGTTAGCAATGGCTTGAGCATAGTCTTTAAATAAGTAAAGCCGTATGACTTTTGCCAGATAGGCAACAAAAAGCAAAGTTCGATTATTGGCGATCTGCAAATGGGGGAGCATTTCTGTTTCATTAAAGCTCCGGTCCTTTAAACTAAGTTTTTCTTCCGCTTTTTTTAACAAAATTAAGATTAATTGTCTCCAAATATTCGTCTGGAAAATAGAATATTCCTGTTTAATTTTCATTAGTAAATCAATAGATTGATCGATCTTAAAATTAACAACTTCTAGTGGCTGCCCAATGAAAAATAGGTGAACGCAATAGTCTTTAATACAATAGCTAGCGTACTCTAGATCTCCGGTTTCTAGGCCGCTTTGACTTCCTTCTTGAAACGGAACAAGAGATTCTTTGGCGTGCTCTTTCCAATGTCTAACTAAAACGTAAAGTAAGTTGTATATCTTAGATTTGAGTTCTCTGGCATGATATCGTTCCAAGAGCTTAAAAGCTAGTTGACCAGATTGATATCCAGTCTCTAGATCTCCGATTACTCCACACAAGATTGCGCCGTACCAGACATAGGCATATGCAGCTAGCGCTGAATGACCATGTTCAATACAGAGCTTGACCATGGTCAAGACAATTGACAACAAAATCTCTGGCTTGGCAAAATAAGCAGCAGGACAGATAGCCATGAGGAGTCTTAGGGCTGCCAGTTGATAGGGATCTGTCATTTCTGGGAAGTCTTCTAAGTCGATGAGTCTAGGTAACTCCACCTCCCATTGACTATTGCTGGAGACCAAAGACACTGATAGGCCAAGCTTTTGTAGGGCTTCTATTCCCGTATCAATAGCTTTGAGTGGTTGGTTTTGAGCAATATAAATATGCATTATTAGCTCATAGGCCTTCACCTTATCGAGCAGCAGGATAGCTTGTTGCAGGACAAGTTCAGCCAAAGTGCGTGCTTGCTCGAAGTTAGTATTTAAAAATTTCGCTTCTGCAGTTTCCACATAGAAAGACAGAGTTAACTGATACTGGCACTGCCAACTATCTGCCGCCAGCAGTTCTAGACCAGAGGTAAAATACCTCAGAGCCGGTTCATAGGCTGCTGCCGCCCTTGCTCTTTGGCCAGCAATCAGATTTAATTGGGCTAGTTCATCTCTTTCCTGCTGATTAGTAATTAATTCAGCCCCCATATTGAGTTGGTTAACAATTTCAAAGATTTTTTCTTCTAGAGCATCTGGCTGCCTATTTTGCAGCAACAATCGCCCGACTTTGAAGTGAACTTCTTTCTTCTGACTTTCTGGAATAAGAGCATAAGCTCCTTGCTGTACGCGGTCATGCAAAAATTTGTAGGCAATTGGCAACTGAGATAAAACCTCCTCAACAATCGAGTTTTCCTCCTGATTCAAAACCAGAGGAATTTTGTAGGCATCATTCAGGGGTAAAATTAGACCGACCTTAAGTGCCTCCCAAAGTTCGCCGGCTGTGGCTGAAATAGATTTTTCATTCACTGTAGAGAGAACTTCTAATTCAAATCGGTTTCCGATACAAGCAGCCAATTTTAAGAGCTTTTGGGTATTTTCTGGAAGTTTCTGAATCTTGCCGACCATTAATTCGACTACATTATCGGTGATTCCCACACCTTGAATTTTCTCGAAGTCCCACTGCCAACTGTTGGTGCTGGCGTTAAAGCTCAAGAGTTTTTCTTGGTACAGGGATTTGAGCAGCATCCTCAAGAAGAAAGGATTACCATTGGTTTTAGTCAAGACTAGCTCAGCTAGAGGCTTTGACTGTTCTCTAGAACACTTAACCGTATCGGCAATTAGTTGGTTGACATGAGTGAGAGCCAAAGGTCGGAGGGTGATAGTGTTTACCTGAACCCCGCAGGCATGTAACTGCTCCAACGTCTGCATTAATGGATGAGTTGCATCTATCTCGTTATCTCGATACGCCCCCATCAGGCATAGATATTGACTACCGGGGTTACTCATCAATAATTGAATTAACTTGAGTGAAGCCAAATCCGTCCACTGTAAATCATCGAGAAAAAGAACGAGGGGATGTTCTTTTTGGGTGAAAACGCTAGTGAATTTTTGAAAAACCAAGTTAAAGCGATTTTGAGACTCATTAAGTCCTAGTCGGGGAATCGGTAGCTGTTTCCCGATAATCAGTTCTACTTCGGGAATTACATCGATAATAACCTGACCATTGGTGCCAAGAGCATTTAAAAGCTTCTCTCGCCAGTTTTTGAGCTGGGCTTCACTTTCTGTTAGCAGTTGCCGAATTAACTCCTGGAAAGCTTGAATCAGGGAAGCATAAGGAATATTTCGCTTAAACTGCACAAACTTACCAGAGATAAAATACCCTCGCCGTTGTAGAATCGGTTTGTGAACTTCATTGACCAAAGCCGACTTGCCGATACCTGAAAAACCAGCAATGAGTATCATCTCGCTCCTACCCTGACTGACTCGCTCAAAGGTAGAGATCAGAGCAGTTACTTCTGCCTTCCGACCATAGAGTTTTTGGGGAATTTGAAACCGCTCGGATGTCTCTCGTTTACCCACGGGAAAGGCTTCAATTTTGCCAGTTTTTTGTAGCTGTGTTAGACAAACTTCTAAGTCAGCTTTTAGTCCAAAAGCACTTTGATATCTATCGTTAGGAGTCTTAGCTAATAACTTCATTACGATGTCAGACACCGCTTGAGGAATCTCTGGATTGAGCTGCTTCGGGCTCAGGGGTATTCTAGCTATATGGTCATGAACCAATTCCATTGGGTCGCTGGTTGAAAATGGTAGCTGACAGGTGAGCATTTCATAAAAGGTGACGCCCAAAGAATATAGATC